>JALYMS010000060.1 GCA_030773535.1 Actinomycetota bacterium
GCGGCGCTGTGGCCGCTCCGCCGGCGAGCGGTCGACCGTCGGGTGCAGGCGGTCGGAGGGGTGCTGCTCCTGCTCGGCTTCGTCGTGCTGGCCGGCCCGAGCGCGAGCGTCGTCCGGGCGGCCGCCATGGCGGTGGTCACGCTGCTCGCCCTGGCCTCCGGTCGACCGCGCGCCGCCTTGCCCGCTCTGGGAGCCGCGGTCTGCGTGCTGCTGCTGGCGGACCCCGGGCTCGCGCGGGACGCGGGGTTCGCCCTGTCGGTGGCCGCGACGGCCGCGATCGTGCTGGTGGCGCCTCCCTGGTCACGGCGGCTCCGGAATCGCGGGTGCTGGCCCGCTTTGGCCGACGCCCTCGCCGTGTGCGCGGCCGCGGGCCTGGCCACGGCGCCGCTCGTCGCGGGCCTCTCGGGAACGGTCAGCCTGGTCTCACTCCCGGCCAACCTGGTCGCTGCTCCCGCGGTCGCGCCGGCCACCGTGCTGGGGCTGGCGGCGACGGTCGTCGGCCCGCTGGCGCCCTCCGTCGGAGATGCTCTCCTCTGGTGCGCGGGCTGGCCCACGCGCTGGCTCGTCGGGGTCGCCGAGCACGCTGCGGCGATGCCGGACGCGGCGCCGGTCTGGCCGGCGGGCACCGGCGGGGCTGTCGCGCTGACGGTGGTCCTCGGGGTAAGCGGATGCGCGCTGTGGCGGTTCCCCCGGCTGCGGCCGCTGGCACTGGCGGCGCTGGTCGGCCTCGTCGTGGTGGGCTGGCCGCTGCGGCAGGTGGTCCGCGGCTGGCCACCGGCGGAGGCCCTGGTGGTCGCCTGCGACGTCGGCCAGGGCGACGCCTTCGTCGTGCCCACCGGAGCCGGGGCCGGCGTCCTGGTCGACGCCGGACCGGACGTCGGCGCCGTCGACCGCTGCCTGACCCGGCTCGGCATCGAGTCGCTCCCGTTCGTGCTGATGTCGCACCTGGACGCCGATCACGTGGCCGGGTTGGCCGGCGCGCTCGCCGGCCGCGACGTCGGGGTGGTGGCCACCGGCACGCTGGCGCCATCCGACCATCGGGTGGAGGAGTTCGACGCACTCGTCCGACGCAGCGGCGGCGAGCGGTCGGTCCTCGTACCCGGCGACCGGCGCACCGCCGGGGGAGCGTTGATGGAGGTGCTCGCCCCCGCACCGGAGCGCGCAACGGCGGCTGCCGAAGCCAACGATCTGTCACTCGTCGTCCGGATCACGCAGCGCGGAGTGCGGATCCTGTTCACCGGCGACCTGAGCGCCTCCGCCGAGGCCCGCATCCTCGCCTCCGGGATCGACCTCGACGCGGATGTGCTGAAGGTTCCGCACCACGGCAGCGCGGACGCCGATCCCGCCTTGCTGGCGGCGAGCGGTGCCCGAGTGGCGCTCATCTCCGTCGGGGCCGACAACTCCTACGGGCATCCGACCCCACGGCTGCTGAGCTGGCTCGCCCAGGCCGGCATGCGGGTGCACCGCACCGACCGGGACGGCGACCTCGCGGTCGTCGGCTCGGCGGCGTCCTGGGGCGTCGCCGCGCGGAAGGCGGACGGTCCCAGCAGTGCCATGCCCCGGTCGAACGATGCTCCGCGACGGACCGGGAGGTGTCGGCCGCCCGTGACACCATGCGGATGTGCCGGCCCACCCCGTCGAACCCACCTCCCGCCTGCGCGTGGTGACCGGGGAGGAAGAGCTGCTCCGCTCCCGCGCGGTCGCGGCGGTCCGGACCGCGGTCCTCGCCCACCACCCGGATCCCGAGGTGCACGAACTGGCGGCCGGTGGGCTGCCGATGGGTGACCTGGCCGAGGTCCTCGCCCCCTCCCTGTTCGGCGGCCACCGGCTGGTGGTGGTCACCGGTGTGCAGGAGGCGGCGGCGGCTCTCAACGAGTCGCTCATCGGCTACGCCAAGGATCCCGACCCCGACCTCACCTTGGTGCTGGTGCACAACGGTGGAAAGCGCAACGAGGCGCTGGTCAAGGCCTTCAAGCAGGCGGGTGCGCCGATCGACGAGTGCCCGAAGCTGAAGTCCTCGGGCGATCTGGCCAACTTCGTGCGGAACGAGGTCCGCACCTCCGGCGGCCGGATCACGATGGACGCCGTCCAGGCTGTCGTCGAGGCCATCGGCAACGATCTGCGCTCACTGTCCGCGGCGGTCGGTCAGCTGGTCTCCGACTTCGGCGGCACCATCGACGCCGACGCCGTTGCCCGCTTCTACCGGGGACAGGCCGAGGTCACCGGCTTCGACGTCGCCGAGCGGGCGCTGATGGGCGACCGCGAGCACTCCATCGAGCAGTTGCGGTGGGCGCTGCAGCGGGGTGTCGCGCACGTGCTGATCGCCGACGCGATCGCCGACAGCGTCCGTACGGCGGCCCGCGTCAGCAGCCTCTCCACGTCGGACCCGTGGGAGCTGGCCCGGGTCCTGAAGCTGCCGACGTGGAAGGTGAAGAAGGGCCTGGCACACGCGCGTGGCTGGAGCATCGAGGGCCTGCAGCAGGCGATCGGCGTGACTGCCGAGCTCAACGCCGACGTGAAGGGCGCCGCCGCGAGCGCGGACTACGCGCTCGAGCGCGCCGTCCGCCGGCTCGTCACCATCCGGGCCGAGACGGGCCGGGGCGGCCGGGCGCGTGCTGGCCGCTGAGCGGACGGCTCGCCCCGGTCGCCCAGCCGGCCGCCCCGCACGCCCGGAACTGGTTCAGCGGAAAGGCCCGGGAACGCGACGAGCCCCCGTCCCACAAGGGGAGGGGGCTCGTTCACGTCGGCGCGGGCGCGGCCCGCGGCACCGGCTCAGAGGCCGGCGACCTGCTTGGCCAGCCCCGACTTGCGGTTGGCAGCCTGGTTCTTGTGGATGACGCCCTTGCTGGCGGCCTTGTCCAGCTGCTTGGCCGCGACCTCGAAGGCGGCGGCCGCGGCAGCGGCGTCGCCCGAGTCGGCGGCGGTCCGCACGCGCCGGACGGCCGTCTTCAGGGCCGAGCGCACCGCGACGTTGCGCTGACGCGCCATCTCGTTCGTCTTGATCCGCTTGAGCTGGGACTTGATGTTCGCCACGCGTGAGCCTCGGGTGTCTCGCAGGAGTGAGTACTTCTGACAACTCGTCCGGGCGCAGCAGGCAGCCGCGCCGGCGGACCGGTCTGCCAAGATACCAGCGTCTGAAGCGGCGCCCCACACCGCCTGCGGCGGCTCGGCGCACTCTCTCGGTCGGCGGTCGCCCGGTCCGGCCGGCCGGCGTGGGACGATGACGGCACTGTGACGACTCCTGCTGCCACCGATCCGGCGCTCATCCGGAACTTCTGCATCATCGCCCACATCGACCACGGCAAGTCGACGCTGGCCGACCGGATGCTCGAGGTGACGGGGATCGTCGAGGGCCGCAACATGCGCGCCCAGTACCTCGACCGCATGGACATCGAGCGCGAGCGCGGCATCACCATCAAGGCGCAGAACGTCCGCCTGCCCTGGACCCCGCGCTCCGGTCAGCACACCGGCACCGAGTACGTGCTGGACATGATTGACACTCCCGGTCACGTCGACTTCACCTACGAGGTGTCCCGGTCCCTGGCGGCCTGCGAGGGGGCGGTGCTGCTCGTCGACGCCGCCCAGGGCATCGAGGCGCAGACCCTGGCCAACCTGTACCTGGCGATGGAGAACGACCTCACGATCATCCCGGTGCTCAACAAGATCGACCTGCCGGCCGCCCAGCCGGAGAAGTACGCCGCGGAGATCGCGCACATCATCGGCTGCGACCCCGACGACGTCCTCCGGGTCAGCGGCAAGACCGGCGAAGGCGTCCCCGCACTGCTCGACGCCATCGTCGACCAGATCCCCGCACCGACCGGCGAGGCCGACGGTGCCGCCCGCGCGATGATCTTCGACTCGGTCTACGACATCTATCGCGGCGTCATCACCTATGTCCGCGTCGTCGACGGGCGGATCTCCGCTCGCGACAAGATCAAGATGATGTCGACCGGCGCGACGCACGAGCTGCTCGAGATCGGCGTCATCTCACCGGAGCCCAAGCCGGTGGCGAGCCTGGGCGTCGGCGAGGTCGGCTACTTCATCACCGGTGTGAAGGACGTCCGGCAGTCCCGCGTCGGCGACACCGTGACCCTCCAGCACAAGCCGGCGAGCGAGTCGATCGGCGGGTACCGGGACCCCAAGCCGATGGTCTACTCCGGCCTCTATCCGATCGACGGCAGCGAGTACCCGCTGCTGCGCGAGGCCCTGGACAAGCTGCTCCTGAACGACGCCGCTCTGGTCTACGAGCCCGAGACCTCCGCGGCCCTCGGTTTTGGCTTCCGGGTCGGCTTCCTAGGTCTGCTACACCTGGAGATCGTCCGCGAGCGGCTCGAGCGCGAGGCCGGCATCAGCCTCATCTCGACGGCGCCGAACGTCGTCTACCGCGTGGTCATGGAGGACGGCTCCGAGCTCACCGTCACCAACCCCAGCGACTGGCCCGAGGGCAAGATCTCCACCATCTACGAGCCGGTCGTCAACGCCACGATCATCGCGCCCAGCGACTACACCGGCGCGATCATGGAGCTATGCCAGAGCCGCCGCGGTCAGCTCGGCGGCATGGACTACCTATCGGAGTCCCGGGTCGAGCTGCGCTACACGCTGCCGCTGGGCGAGATCATCTTCGACTTCTTCGACGCCCTCAAGTCGCGCACCCGCGGCTACGCCTCCCTGGACTACGCCGAGGCCGGCGAGCAGGAGTCCAAGCTGGTCAAGGTGGACATCCTGCTCCAGGGGGAGGCGGTGGACGCCTTCAGCGCGATCGTGCACAAGGACAAGGCCTACAGCTACGGCGTCCTGATGGCCGGCAAGCTCCGCGAGCTCATCCCGCGCCAGCAGTTCGAGGTGCCCATCCAGGCCGCCGTCGGCTCCCGGGTCATCGCCCGCGAGACGGTCCGCGCCATCCGCAAGGACGTCCTCGCCAAGTGCTACGGCGGTGACATCACCCGCAAGCGCAAGCTGCTGGAGAAGCAGAAGGAGGGCAAGAAGCGGATGAAGATGGTCGGCCGCGTCGAGGTCCCCCAGGAGGCGTTCGTCGCCGCCCTCTCCACCAACGAGTCGACCGCCGCCAAGAAGTGAGCGGGCTCAGTCAGGGCCAAAAGCACGCTTTCGGCCCTTCGGGGCGGGTGGACGCGGTCTGCGTCTCCGGCGTGGACCTGCCGTCGGTGCCCGACCGGAAGCCCGTCCGCACCGGCATCGACAAGAAGCCGGTTCCCGGCCGTGTCGCCGTTTCCCCGCTCGGCCTCGACGGCGACGTCCAGGTCAACCGCAGGCACCACGGAGGCGAGGGCCAGGCCCTCTACGCCTACGGGCAGGAGGACGCCGACTTCTGGGCCGCCGAACTGGGCCGCGACCTCCCGGCCGGCCGGTTCGGGGAGAACCTCCGCACCAGCGGGGTCGACCTCACCGGCGCCCTCCTGGGTGAGCGGTGGCGGGTCGGGACGACGCTGCTCGAGGTCACCGCACCGCGCACCCCCTGCGCCAACTTCGCCCGGTTCTGGGGCCTGCCCGACCTGGTGAAGCGGTTCGCGGCGCACGGTGCGACCGGCGCCTACCTGCGGGTGCTCGAGCTCGGCGACGTCGCTGCCGGGGACGCCGTCGACATCGTCTTCCGACCCGGCCACGGGATCACCACCGGTCTGGCATTCCGGGCCCTCACCACCAGCAGGTCCCGCCTCCCGGAGCTGGCCCCCGCCCTGCGATACCTGCCGGTGAAGGACCAGCCCAAGGTCGCCGCCAAGATCGAGGCGAGGCTCCGGACACGGAGCGGCGCGCGCGCCTGACGGGCGGTGGACGCGCGCCAGGTCAGGACGCCAGCGTGGCCGTGACGTCCCGGCGCAGCACGACAGGGTCGACCCCGCGGTCGGAGAGCACCTTCATCGCCAGGCCCTCGCCGTCGCGGAGCAGGCCCAACAGGATGTGGCCGTCGGAGAGGGTGCCGGTGCTTCAGGGCCAGCGCCTCCCGCAACGACAGCTCGAGCACCTTCTTGGCCCTGGAGTCGAAGGGGACATGGCCGGTGGCCGTCGCCCCGCGCCGGCGCGCCGGGTCCTCCAGCGCGCCGGGTCCTCCAGCGCGCCGGGGCCGAATGCCGACTTCACTCGCTCCCGGACGGCGTCGAGGTCGATCCCGAGCGTGGTGAGCGCCTCGGCGTCGAGTTCGTCGACCAGCACCGTCACCGACTCCGACACCGCGTCGCGGGTCAACCCGTGCCGGGCGAGGGCCGCGGAGGTCGGCGTCGCCAGGCCGACCAGTCCCAGGAGCAGGTGCTCGGTCCCGATCCGGGGGTGGTGGAGAGCCGCCGCCTCCGCCTGCGCCTGGACGACGGTCTGCCGCGCTTCGCGTGTGAACCGCTCGAACCTGATCAGTCCTTCCGCCGCCGAAGCGGCCCGCGGCCGCTCGCGTACTTCTTGTGCACGGCCTGCCGGCTGACGCCGAGGAGCTGCGCGATCTGGTCCCATGTCCAGCCCTGGTCACGGGCGTTGCCCACCTGGAGGGCTTCCAGCCGCTCGACCAGGACTCGGAGTGAGCAGACCGCCTTTAATCCGACGGCCGGGTCCTTGCTGCTGGCTGCGGAGGCCACCTGTCCCATGTCCGCCATGCGTGTCAACCTAAGTTGCTCCCGGCCAGTGTCAACCAGAATTGACAAGCCCTGTCCCGAGAACGCTCTGAGCGCCCTCATCCGGCCGGGATGAGGGCGCTCAGTGGGCGGTGATCTCGGGACTAGACGGTGAAGACGATCTTGCCGGCGGTGCGGCCCTCGAGCATGCGCTCGAAGCCGTCGCGCGCCTGGGACAGCGGAAGCTCGACGGCGATCTGCGGCCGGATCCCGGTGACCCGGCACAGCTCGATCAGCGACTCCAGCTCCGCGCGGGTGCCCATGGTGGAGCCGATCACCGACAGCTGCGTGAAGAAGATCCGGTTGAGCTCGGCTCCCGGGTTGAAGCCGGTCGTCGCACCGGAGATGACGATCACCCCGCCGGGCTTGAGCGACTTGACGCTGTGGGACCAGGTCGCCTCGCCGACGGTCTCCATGACGCCGTCCACCCGGCCTGGCAGGCGGGCTCCGGTCTCGAAGGCCTGGTCCGCGCCGAGCGCCACCGCCGCGGCGCGCTTCTCCTCGGTCCGGCCGGTCACCCACATTCGGAAACCGGCGGCGCGGCCCAGCACGATGAGCGCCGTCGCGACGCCGCCACTCGCCCCCTGGACGAGCACCGTCTGACCCGGCCGCAAACCCGACTTGATGAACAGCATCCGGTAGGCGGTCAGCCAGGCGGTGGGCAGGCAGGCGGCCTCGGCGAAGGACAGCTCCGCGGGCTTGGGCAGCAGGTTGCGCTTCGGGACGGCGACCCGTTCGGCCAGCGTTCCCTGGTACAGCTCGGAGAACAGCGTCCGCTTCGGGTCCAGGGTCTCGTCACCGGTCCAGCCGGGGCTCGCCACCACCCCGTGGACGACGACCTCCTTGCCGTCCTCGTCCACGCCGGCGGCATCGGTGCCCAGGATCATCGGCGTCCGCTCCTGCGGCAGGCCGATGCCCTGGAGGCTGAACAGGTCGTGGTGGTTGAGCGAGGCGGCCTTGACCTGGATAGTCGTCCAGCCGTCGGGCGCCTCGGGCTCGGGCCGCTCACCGACCTCGAGGACGGACAGCGGGTCCTTCGGGGCGGGGGTGGAGACGAAGGCAGCGAGCATGTCCGGAAGGTAACCGAGCCGCCGAACCCGGGCGACGTGGGTGGACTGCCACGGGGGTTCCCGTCCGGTTCTGCGGGCTACAGACCGCCCATGCCCGACCAGCCGCTGGACCACGCCCGCCGACCCCTCCACGTCGAACAGTGGACTGAATCGGCAGGGCGCCCCTTGCGTACGTTGGTGTCGGGCGGCCCCCGCGCCGGCACGCCGGAGGTGGTGCTCATCCCGGGTCTGGGCGCCGTCGGCTACATGCTCGAGCTCCTGCATGCCTGCGGCGGGTGGACACGGGCGACGCTTGTGGACCTGCCCGGCTTCGGACAGCGGCGAACCGCCGATTCGCCAAGTGACCTGGCCTCGTTGACCCGCACCCTCCTCGGCGCCCTGCCGGGCTCGCCGTGCGTCCTCGTGGGGCACTCGACCGGGACACAGGTCGCCATGCGTGCCGCGCTGGACGCCCCGGTCGGCGTCGGGGCCCTGGTCCTCGTCGGACCGACGTTCGAGCCGGCGGCCCGCCGTCCCGGCGTCCTCCTCGCGCGGCACATGCGTACGTCGGCCTTCGAGCCTCCAGGACAGCTCCGCTACACGCTGCCCGACTACCTCAGGGGCGGCCGCCGATTCCGCGAGTACCTCTCATCGGCGCTGGACGATCGACCGGAGGAGTACATCGGCCGCATCGAGGTTCCCGTGATCGCCGCCCGGGGCCGACATGACCACTTCGCCTCCCAGCAGTGGGTGCAGCAGCTCGCCACCGACGCCCGCAACGGTCGTGCCCGCACGCTGCCCGGCGCGCACGCTGTGCCTTACAACCACCCGGGAGCCGTGGCACACCTCGTTGGCGAGGCCGCGGCGGCCATGGGGGCCTCCTGAACGGAGGCCGAATGAGGGTGACGGCTCTGGCCGGCGATCGCTGCGATGCTCCCGCGGCTGTCAGCGGACGACGACGACGTACTCGCCCCGCGGCACGAACTCCCCGATCACGGCGGCGCCGGGAACCTCGCCCCCCAGCAGCAGCCCGCCGGAGGTCTGGGCGTCAGCGAGCAGCAGCGCCTCGTCGTCGGAGATCGTGGACAGGTCGACGTGGGGCCGCACCCAGTCGAGGTTGCGGCGGGTCCCGCCGGACACGAACCCGTCGGCGAGCGCTGCGCGTGCCCCGGCCAGGTAGGGGACCGCGGCGGCGTCGACGACCGCGGTGACGCCGCTGGCCCGCGCCATCTTGTAGAGGTGCCCGAGCAGACCGAAGCCGGTCACGTCCGTGCCGGCGCGGATGCCCGTAGCGACGGCGGCCCGTCCGGCGTCGGCGTTGAGCGCGGTCATCGAGGCGACCGCCTCCTCGGAGACCTCGCCGGTCGCCTTCATCCGGCTGTTCAGCACGCCGACCCCGAGCGGCTTGGTCAGCGTCAGCGCCGTCCCCGCGACCGCCGCGTCGTTGCGGATGATGCGGTCGAGGTCGACCAGGCCGGTCACCGCCATCCCGTACTTGGGTTCCGGGTCGTCGATGGAGTGCCCACCCCCGACGTGACAGCCGGCCTCCTGCGCCACCTCCAGCCCGCCGCGCAGGACCTCCGCGGCGAGCTCGGCGGGGAGCACGTCGCGCGGCCAGCCGAGCAGGTTCACCGCCACCAGGGGGGTGCCGCCCATGGCGTAGACGTCGGAGAGCGCGTTCGCGGCCGCGATCCGGCCGAACGTGTACGCGTCGTCCACGACGGGGGTGAAGAAGTCGGTGGTCAGGACCAGACCCTGGCCACCGGCGATGCGCACGACGGCGGCATCGTCGCCGTCGTCGAGCCCCACGACCAGCTCCGCGTTCGGTGATGCGGGCCCCGTAGCGGTCAGGCCGGCGACCACCGACTCCAGCTCGCCGGGCGGGATCTTGCAAGCGCACCCGCCGCCGTGGGCGTACTGCGTCAGCCGGACTGAGGTCCCCGGGTATGCGGTCACGACGACGAATCTAGGCGCGGGCCGGTGGAGGCCGCCGGGACCCCGCGTCGCGGGCGGCTCGGGGCGACCGGCATGCTGACGGCCGGCCGAGGAGGAGAACTGTGCAGAGCACCGACCAGCCCCGGAGCGCCCTGGGCATCCGCACGCCGCTCGTCGCCGGGCTCGCCGTCGTCGCCCTGGCGCTGGCGCTGCTCACCTGGGCCAAGTACCAGCCCTACCTGCACAAGGTCCCGGCCGTCCTGGGCGCCTCCGACCTGGGTGCGTCGATCGTCACGGGCGGCGGCGCAGCGGTTCCCGGGCCCTCGATCGCGGCCGGCTGGCAGTTCACCGTCGACTACCTTGACGCGGTCTGGAAGGCGCTGGTCGCCGGGCTAGTGCTCGCCGCCGCCGTGCAGGTGCTCCTGCCGGCGCAGTGGCTCCGTCGCGCGTTCGGCACGGTCGGCGGCATCCGGGGTGGCGTCCGCGGCGGCCTGTGGTCGATCCCGACCCTCATGTGCTCGTGCTGTGCCGCGCCGCTCGCGGTCAGTCTGCGCCGGCTGCGGGCAAGCCTCCCTGCCACCGTGGGTTTCTGGCTGGGCAACCCCGCATTGAATCCGGTGGTGCTGGTCTTGTGCCTGGCGGTGCTGCCGTGGCCGTGGGCGGTGCTGCGGTTCGCCGGCGGTCTCGCGGTGGTGGCCGGCGGCATCGCGGTCGCTCGATGGGCCGAGCGCGGAACACCCGCGCCGGTGCTCTCGCCCGCGGCCGACATTCCGGACGACGGCGTGCGCGGCCCGCTCCCCGTCCGCTTCGCGCACACGCTGGCCGGGCTCTCGGTCCGCCTGCTCCCCGAGTTCGCGATCGTGGTGTTCCTCCTCGGCGCCTTCCGGGGAGTGCTCTTCCCGCTGGGCGGGGAGACGCCGGGCGGGCTGCTCCTCGTGCTCGTCCTCCTCGTCGGGGGACTGCTCCTGCCGGTGCCCACGGGCGGTGAGATCGCGGTCGTCGCCGCCGCTCTGGCGGCCGGGGCACCGCCGGCGGCCGCGGCGGTCTTGTTGATCACCCTGCCCGTCCTCAGCCTGCCCTCGGTGTTCATGGTCCGGTCCGCCGTTCCGCGCCGTGTCCTCGCCGGCACCGTCGGCGTCACGGCGGGTGTGGGCCTGGCGCTGGCCGCGCTGGCACCCGCACTGCTGTGACCGGCGGCCGGCCGGGCCGGGCCACCGCCTAGGGTGGTCGCCGGAGGCGTCAGGGTGTCTGGTGACCCCCGCGGCCTCTAAAGCCGACGTGGCCGAGTAGCTCGGTCAGGCGGGTTCGATTCCCGTCCGCCTCCGCAAGTCCTGCCGGCCGGGAGGACGCCTCCCGGCCGGCCCCTTTCTCCGCTCGAATGCATGGCGTCCCATCCGGTTGTCCGCTACCGTCATGCGCGGTGTGATGCCAGTCACACGTCGATCCGGCAGCGGGCCCGCGACGGCCCCGCCGGCCGCGCGTCGGCATTCCGTCTCCGGAGGAGAACGACATGACCATGCCGACCGTCGGCCCGTCCCTGTACGAGCGGCTCGGAGGCACCTACGGCATCGCCGGCGCGGTCGACGTCCTGGTCGACCGGCTCTACGACAACGTGTCGGCGAACCAGAACCCACACGTCGCGGCATTCCACCTGATGAAGGGCCACGCCGGCTTCAAGTTCCTGGTCACGGCCTGGTCCATCGAGAAGACCGGTGGGCCGGCCTGCTACCCGGGGCGCGAGATGGGCCCGGCGCATGCGCACCTGCTGGTCACCGACGCCGAGTTCGACGTCGTCGCCACCGAGATCGCCGCGACCCTCTACCACGTCGGGGTGCCGGCGCAGGAGCACAAGGAGTTCATGGCGATCATCGAGAGTTACCGGTCGCAGGTGGTCGGGCCTCCGGTGGCCGCGGCAGAGAAGCCGGCGCTGGTCTGAGCGCTGCACCGGCCCCCGCCGGGTGATGCCGGCGGCGCCTCCGGCCTGCGGCTCCTACGCTGCGGGGCGATGAGCGTCGATCCCCGCCGGCACGTGCCGCGCACCGACACCCTGCTCGCAGACCCGCAGCTGACTGCGGCCGGGGAGCGGTTGGGCCGCGGGTTGGTCAAAGGCGCCGTCCAGCGGGTGCAGCAGCGCATCCGGGACGGCGAGATCGCGCCGCCGGACGCCGTGGACGCCGTCCTCGCCTCCCTGCCGAGTACCGCGGGCAGCCTCCGGCCGGTGCTCAACGCCACCGGGGTGCTGGTCCACACCAACCTCGGCCGGGCTCCGCTGTCCGGGGCTGCGCTCGACGCAGTCGTGGCGGCCGGCGGCACGACCGACGTCGAACTGGACCTCGGCACCGGCCGCCGGGGGCCCCGGGGGGAGGCGGCGATCGCCGCGCTGCTCGACGCCGTCCCCGCCGCCGAGGCCGCGATCGTGGTCAACAACTGCGCCGCCGCGCTCGCCCTGGTCGCAACCGCGCTGGGAGCCGGGCGGGAGCTCGTGCTGGCGCGCGGTGAACTCGTCGAGATCGGCGACGGCTTCCGGATCCCCGAGCTGCTGGTCGCCACCGGCGCGCGCTTGCACGAGGTGGGCACGACGAACCGCGTCACCCTTGCCGACTACCGGGGGGCGCTGGGCCCCGACACCGGGGCGGTGCTCAAGGTGCACCCGTCGAACTTCGTCGTCCGGGGCTTCACCCGGGCCGTCGAGGTCGGCGAGCTGGCGGCGGCGCTCGCCGGCACCGGCATCCCGCTGGTCGCCGACGTCGGCTCGGGACTGCTGCGCCCGCACCCCGTGCTGCCCGAGGAGCCCGATCTGCAGGGCGCCCTGGCCGCCGGCGCCGACCTCGTGCTAGCCAGCGGGGACAAGCTGCTCGGTGGCCCGCAGGCCGGCCTGGTCCTCGGTCGCACGGAACTCGTGCAGCGGCTGCGGCGGCATCCGCTCTACCGGGCGCTGCGGGTGGACAAGCTGACGCTGGCCGCGCTCGAGGCGACGCTGCGCGGTCCGGTGCCTCCGGTCCAGGAGATGCTCGCCGCCGACGTGGCGGAGCTGCGGGCGCGGGCCCGGGCTCTCGCCGCGCGGCTCGTCGAGGCCGGCATCGAGGCGGTCGCCGTCGACGCGGATGCCCGGGTCGGTGGGGGAGGAGCCCCGGAGCACCCGGTGCCCAGCGCCGCCGTTTCCCTGCCGCCGTCCTTCGCCGAGGCGTTGCGGCGCGGCAGCCCGCCCGTCGTCGGGTACGTGGAGGACGACCGCACGCTGCTGAACCTGCGCAGCGTGCCGCCGTCCTCGGACGAGGCGCTCGCCGCCGCGGTGCTGGAGTGCGCCCTTCCGTGACCGGCATGGACGTCCTCGCCACCGCCGGCCACGTGGACCACGGCAAATCCGCGCTGGTCCGGGCGCTCACCGGCATGGAACCCGACCGCTGGGCCGAGGAGCGCCGCCGCGGACTGACGATCGACCTCGGCTTCGCCTGGACGACGCTGCCCTCGGGCCGGCGGCTCGCGGTCGTGGACGTCCCCGGGCACGAGCGGTTCGTCGGCAACATGCTCGCCGGGGTCGGCCCTGTGCCCGCGGCGCTGCTCGTCGTCGCGGCCGACGACGGCTGGTCGGCGCAGACGGCCGAGCACGTCGCCGTCCTCGACGCCCTCCGGGTACGGCACGCCCTGCTGGCGGTCACCAAGTCCGATCTCGCCGATCCGGCGCCCGTCCTCGCCGACGTCGCGGAACGGCTGGCCGGGACCTCCATGGAGGGTTTGCCCGGCGTGGCGGTCAGCGCCGTCACCGGAGCGGGGATGGCCGCCTTGTCCGCGGCCTTGGAGGCCCTGCTGTCCGGACTGCCGGCCGCCGACGGAGCCGCGCCGGTGCGGTTGTGGATCGACCGGGCGTTCACGATCCGCGGAGCCGGGACGGTGGTCACCGGCACCCTGGCGGGCGGAACGGTGGCCACGGGGGACCGTCTCGTCCTCGGTGACCGGGAGGTGGGCGTCCGGGGTCTGCATTCACTGGGCGAGCCGGTCGCGCGGGTCTCCGCCACGTCCCGGGTCGCGCTCAACCTGCGCGGGGTCGCGGTCGAGGAGCTGTCGCGAGGGGATGCGCTGCTCACGCCCGGGGCGTTCCGCCGCACCTCGCTGGTCGACCTCACCCTGGCCGCCGGCCCAGAGGAGCGGCTGCCCGCCGAGGCCGTGGTGCACATCGGATCCGCCACCGTCGGCGCCCGGCTGCGTCCGCTGGACGGCGCGGTGCTCCGGCTCCGGCTCGCATCCCCGCTCCCCCTGCGGATCGGTGACCGGCTGCTGCTCCGCGATCCCGGGGCCCGGCGGGTCCTCGGCGCCGACGTGCTCGACGTCGACCCTCCCGAGCTGCGCCGACGGGGGGCTGCCTCCCTCCGGGCCGCCGAGCTCACCGCGCGCCCGACAGGGACCGCGGGGGCCGCGGCGGAGCTCGCCCGCCGCCGGATCGTGCGGAGCGAGGACTTCCTGGCCATGGGCTGGCCGGCTCCGCCGGACGCGACCACGCACGGCCCCTGGCTGCTGGCCTCCGGGCTCGCCGACGAGCTCGCCGCCCGCGTGCCGGGCGTGGTGACCCGCTACCGGCAGCTGCGACCGCTGGAACCGGGTCCGCCGGCCGAGGTGCTGCGCCGCGCCCTCGACCTGCCCGACGCAGGGCTCGTGCCCGCAGTCGTCCGCTCGCCGTTCGTCCTGCGCGACGGCCGGGTGGTCGACGACGCCGCCGCGCTCCCCCGGGCCGTCCAGCAGGCGGTGGACGCCGTCCGCGGCCGGCTGGCCGCCGATCCGTTCGCCGCTCCGGAGGCCGGTGAGCTGACCGCCGCAGGCCTGGGCGTGCGCGAGCTCGCGGCCGCCGTCCGGAGCGGACAGCTGGTGCGGATCGCCGAGGGCATCTACCTGGCACCGGGGATCGCCGAACAGGCCCGCGCCGGCCTCGCCGGCCTGGCCGCGCCGTTCACGCTCAGCCAGGCGCGGCAGGCGTGGGGGACCACCCGCCGCGTCGCCGTTCCGCTCGCGGAGTGGCTCGACCGGCAGGGCGTCACGGTCCGGCTGCCGGACAACACCAGACGGCTCCGATAGCGCCGCGTACGGTGCCGCCGTGATCGACTTCTCGAACGGCTCGGTGTTCAAGCTCAGCGAGATCCACCCGCAGGAGATCGGGCCGGCGGTCACGCCGCTCCTGGTCCAGGGTGAGCAGATCGTCGCCTGCTTCGAGGCGATGCGTGACTTCGCCGTGTTCACGAACAAGCGCGTGATCGCCGTCAACGTCCAGGGCATGACCGGCAAGAAGCGGGACTTCACCTCGCTGCCCTACAGCGAGGTCCAGGCCTTCTCGATCGAGACCGCCGGCACCTTCGATCTGGACGCCGAGCTCGACCTCTGGTTCAGCGGTCTGGGCAAGGTCCGGCTGGAGTTCAAGGGCAACGCCGACGTCCGTGCGCTGAGCCAGATGATCGCCACCTACGTGCTCTGATCGCGCCCCGCGGGGGAGGGAGACGTCGCCGGCGCCGACGTCAGCCGGTGGTCGGCACCCAGCGGGCGGGCCGCTTCTCCCGGAAGGCGGCGATGCCCTCCTGACCTTCCTCGCCGGCGAAGAAGCGGGCGGAGAGCTCAAGCAGGTCGTCGAAGCGCAGATCCGGGTTCCGCGCGCGCAGCAGCCGCTTGGTCGCCGCGAGGGCGGACGGCGCACCGGCGGTCAGGTGGACCAGCTGTGCCCGGACCTCGCCGTCCACGTCGGCGTCGGGCACCACCAGATCCACCAGGCCACCCCGCGCCGCCGTCTCCGCGTCGAACACCTGCCCGGTCAGCATCAGCCGGTGGGCCACGTGCGGCACCATCCTCGGCAGGACGACGGCGGAGATGACGGCCGGCACGACGCCCAGGCGCACCTCCGAGAAGGCGAAGGTCGCCGACGCCCCCGCGACGACGACGTCGCAGGCCGCCAGCAGGCCGACGCCGCCGGCCCGCGCCGGACCGCGGACCACGGCGACGACCGGCTTGGCCGCTGACCAGATGATCGACAGCAGCTCCGGGAACTCCCGGACCCCCTGGTCCTCCGCCCCGCTGCCCGCTGCCTCGGAGAGGTCCATACCCGAGCAGAAGACCCGGCCCGTGTGGTCCAGGACGACCACTCGCACGCCGTCGTCGGCCAGGGCGTCGGTCAGCGCAGCACGCAGCTGACTGCGCATGGCTCGCGAGAGGGCGTTGCGGTTGGCGGGGGAGTCGAGGGTGAGCGTGGCCACCCCGTGCGAGACGTCCACCGTGAGCAGCTTCTCCTCGGTCACGGTCGCATCCTGCCGGGCGGGGGCGCCGGCGCGGCACACTGGGCGCAGATGAACACCGTCCTGCCGCTGCTGCACACCGCCGGCCCGCCGTCCGGAACGCCCGGGCCCGACGCGCTGCCCGACAGCGCCCGCGCGGGTCTGACGGCCACCCCCTTCGGGCTTTACGTCCACGTGCCGTTCTGCGCCACCCGCTGCGGCTACTGCGACTTCAACACCTACACCTCCGACGAGCTGGGCCCCGGGGCCAACCGGACCGAGTACGCCGGCACCGCCATGGCCGAGCTGCGCCGGGCGGCCGCCACGCTCGGTCCCGACCTGCCCACGGTCTCGACCGTCTTCGTCGGGGGCGGCACGCCCACGCTGCTGCCGGCCGACGACCTCGCCGCGCTGCTCGCCGCCGTCCGGGAGCTCTTCCCGGTCGCCGACGACGTCGAGGTCACCACGGAGGCCAATCCGGAATCGGTCACGCCGGCCTCCCTCACCCGCCTGCGGGAGGCCGGCTTCACCCGGGTCAGCCTCGGCATGCAGTCGGCGGCCGAGCACGTGCTGGCCGTCCTGGACCGGGTGCACACGCCGGGCCGGGCGATCGAGGCCGCGGCCGAGGCGCGCGCCGCAGGCTTCGAGCACGTCAACCTCGACCTCATCTACGGCGCGCCGGGGGAGACCGATCGCGACTGGGCCGCCTCGCTCGACGCCGTCCTGGCCGCTCCGGTGGACCACGTGAGCGCCTACGCGTTGATCGTCGAGGACGGCACCCGGCTGGCCCGCCGGATCGCCCGCGGCGAGCTGCCGATGCCCGACGACGACGTCCTCGCCGACCGCTACGAGCAGGCCGACGCGGCGTTCGGCGGCGCCGGACTCGACTGGTACGAGGTGTCGAACTGGGCCACCGGACCGGCGGCCCGCTGCCGCCACAACGAGCTGTACTGGGCCGGGGCCAACTGGTGGGGGATCGGCCCGGGCGCGCACAGCCACGTGGGCGGGCTGCGCTGGTGGAACGTCAAGCACCCGGCCGCCTACGCCGACCGGCTGGCCGCCGGCGGAAGCCCTGCGCAGGACGCCGAGCTGCTCAGCGACGCCGATCGCGCGCTCGAGACGGTGATGCTCGGCCTGCGGTTGCGCGAGGGCCTGCCGCTGAGCCGGCTCACGGCGACCGGACGGGAGCGGGCCCGGGACGCGGTGGCCCGGGGCCTCCTCGAGCCCACGGCACACGAGTCCGGCCGGGCCGTCCTCACCGACCGCGGGCGGCTGCTCGCCGACGCTGTCGTCCGCGACCTGACCGACTGACGAACCGTTACTCGTATCCGGAAGCAGTGACCAAC
>JALYMS010000061.1 GCA_030773535.1 Actinomycetota bacterium
TCGACCACTCCGAGGCCGGCCTGTACCTCTGGGTGACCCGCGACGAGGACTGCTGGACGACGATCGACTGGCTGGCCGGGCTCGGGATCGTGGCCGCGCCGGGGAGCTTCTACGGCCCGGCCGGATCGGAGCACGTGCGGCTCGCGCTCACCGCCACCGACGAGCGCATCGCCGCGGCGGTCGAGCGGCTCGCCGGCTGACCCTCATCGGCAGTCGAGCTCGCCCCCGCCGGCCCTGAGCGCCGCGGTGAGGTCGACCGCCATCACCTCGTGCTTCTGATAGGCCTCCGGGAAGCCGCTGCGCTGCACGGACTGGGCCACGTCGGTCAGCCGTCCGGTGTCCCAGCCGGGCACACCGACGAGCCGGTCGAAGAAGATCCCCGCGGCGTACAGCGGATCGGTCACCTGGGCCTCGGTCCCCCATCCCTGCGAGGGGCGCTGCTGGAACAGGCCCAACGAGTCACGGTCGCCGTGGTCGAGATTGCGCAGTCCGGACTCCTGCTGGGCCGTGGCCAGGGCGATGACGACGGCCCGGTCGGGCAGCCCGCGGTCCCAGGCCACCCCCGCGATGAGCGCGGCGTTCCCGGCCTGCTCCGGCGAGATCGTCACGGCCGAGCCCGGCAGCGGGCACGAGGGTTCCGCGGAGGGCGGCCCCTCGTCCCTGCTCCAGGCGATCGCTCCCAGCACGGCGAGCGCCACCAGGACGACCGACCACCAGTTGCCCGCGTTGCGCGGCGCCGCCCGGCGCGCGGAAGCCGGAGAGCGGCGAGGAGATCTGCTCCCGCTCGCCCGGCGCCGGCGGACCGGTCGCCGCGACGACCGTCGGCCCGCCGAGGCGTGGACGGCGGAGGAGCGGCTGGACATCGGCTCGACTGTACGTCGGGGTCCTCGCAGTCCCGGGGTGCCCGGGATCACGTCGGCGGGTCCGCACCGCTGTCCCCAGGGGCTCCGCGTCGCTAGCGTGTGCGAGCCGCCCCCCGAGCCCTGGAGACGACGTTGCCCGAACTGCTGCTGCCCGGCGTGTCCGCCACCCGCGTCCAGACGGCCCGGCTGACCCAGCAGGTCCTCCACGCCGAGGGCGTCGATCCGGCCGAACCGGGTGAAGCCGTCCTGTTCGTGCACGGCAATGTGAGCTCGTCGCTGTTCTGGCAGCAGCCGCTCCTGGCCCTGGCAGCCACCGGGCGCATCCGGCCGCTCGCGGCGGACCTGCGCGGCTACGGCGACACCGATCCGCTGCCGATCGACGCGACGCGGGGCATGCGGGACTGGGCCGACGACGTGGCCGCGCTGGTGGACGCCCTGGAACTCGACCGGGTCCACCTCGTCGGCTGGAGCATGGGCGGCGGCGTCGTCCTGCAGTACCTGATGGACCTTCCCGAGAAGGTGGCGTCGGTCGCGCTGGTCGCCCCGGTCTCGCCCTACGGCTTCGGCGGGACGACCGGTCCGGACGGTGCCCGTCTGTACGACGACGGGACCGGTTCCGGCGCCGGCGGGGCGAATCCGGCGTTCGTCGCGGCGCTGGCCTCCGGTGACACGAGCGCGGATCGCCCGACGAGTCCGCGCTCGGTCCTGCGGGCCTTCTACGTCGCGCCCGGGTCGCTGCCGCTGGACCCGCACCTCGAGGACGTCTTCGTGGCGTCGATGAACAGCACCCGCACCGGCGCGGACCATTATCCGGGCGACGCGGGAACCGGGAGCGGCTGGCCGGGCTTCGCACCGGGGAGGAGAGGCGTTCTCAACACCTTCGCGCCGACCGTGTTCAACCTCTCGGGCATCGTCGATCTGCCCGTCAAGCCCCCGGTGCTGTGGATCCGGGGCGACGCCGACCAGATCATCTCCGACACCTCGGTGTTCGACGTCGCCTTCCTCGGCTCGGTCGGCGCGGTGCCGGGCTGGCCGGGAGCCGAGGCGTGCCCGCCCCAGCCGATGGTCACCCAGACGCGCACGGTGCTGGACCGCTACGCCGCCACGGGGGGCGCCTACCGGGAGGTCGTGCTGCCCGGCGTGGGGCATTCACCGCAGGTGGAGCGGCCGCAGGAGTTCGTCGTCGCGTTGCTGGAGCACCTCGACGTCCCCGCCGAGGCCCCAGCCAATCTCACCTGAGCCGCGGTTAATTCTTGTGCAGCTCGGCGTTGAGGGCGCCCCAGTCGCCGTCGCGAGGGAGGGCCTCCAGCGCGCCGCTGACGCTGTTCCGGCGGAACAGCAGCCCGTCGCGTCCTGACAGCTCCCGCGCCTTGACCACCGATCCGTCGGGCAGGGTCACTCGGGATCCGCCGGTGACGTAGCACCCTGCCTCCACCACGCAGCCGTTGCCGAGCGAGATCCCGATGCCGGCGTTGGCGCCCAGCAGGCAGCCGCTGCCGATGGAGATGACCTCGGTGCCGCCACCGGACAGCGTCCCCATGATCGAGGCCCCGCCGCCGATGTCGCTGTCCGGCCCGACGACGACGC
>JALYMS010000062.1 GCA_030773535.1 Actinomycetota bacterium
TCGAGCCCACGGCACACGAGTCCGGCCGGGCCGTCCTCACCGACCGCGGGCGGCTGCTCGCCGACGCTGTCGTCCGCGACCTGACCGACTGACGAACCGTTACTCGTATCCGGAAGCAGTGACCAACTGGCCGGCCGGGTCCACCCACGTCAGGTGATCCTTGAACTGCCCGTCCACGGCTACCGCCGCCAACGCTTCCAGAAAGGGCTCCAGCGTGGGGTTCTCCCATTCGTGCTGGCCAGCGCCGAGCAGGTCTTCGCGCATCTGGGCGATGACCGCCGCCAGTTCAGTGGGTGACCGGACTGCAGCGATCTGCTCTGCTGGGACGTCGGCAAAGCGTCCGTCCTCGTAGGCCTGCACGAGCGCGAGGCTAGCGGGGGAGGTCAGATCCGGCGGGGGTTGGGCACGGGCGGCTGGGCGGGGATGGCCGCGGTGTTGGGGCCGGCCGACGTCTGCACGGGGGTCAGCGCGTCGAGGTCGAGCACACGCACGTGCAGGACGTTGCGCTGCTGCAGCGCCGCCCGCAGCGCCCGGTGGACGCCGTCCTCGAGGTAGAGCTCGCCGTGCCACTGCACCGCGTGGGGGAACAGGTCGCCGTAGAAGGTCGAGTCGTCGGCGAGGAGGGCGTCGAGCGCCAGCTCCTTCTTCGTCGTCGTGAGCGTGTCCATGCGCACCTGCCGGGGCGGGATCATCGCCCAGTCGCGTGCGGACAGGCCGTGCTCAGGATACGGGCGGCCGTCACGTACCGCTTTGAAGATCAGGGAACGACCTCCGCTCTCAGCCCCGCGCGGGGGCGCCGACTCGGCCACCCTAACCGGCGGGGACCCGCTGCGCCGTGCCCACCACGAGGGGTGAGGCTCCTCGCGGGTCGGGCGACGGGGGGCGCCGCCGGACGTATGCTGGCCTGGCACTCTGTCGGTGCGAGTGCCAGTTCCGGACCGCCGTCCGGAGCGCCGCACCGCAGGTCGACCGGTACGGGGGAGGGATCACCGTGGCGCACGACGAACGCCGCCTCGAGGTCCTCCGCGCCATCGTCCAGGACTACGTCTCCACCAACGACCCCGTGGGCAGCAAGGCGCTCGCCGAGCGGCACGACCTCGGCGTGTCTCCCGCGACGATCCGCAACGACATGGCGGTCCTCGAGGAGCAGGGCTACATCACCCAGCCGCACACCAGCGCAGGGCGCGTACCCACCGACAAGGGCTACCGGCTCTTCGTGGACCGACTGTCGGCGGTCAAGCCGCTGTCGGTGGCCGAGAAGCGGGCGATCGAGCGCTTCCTCGACGGCGCCGTCGACCTGCACGACGTGCTGGGTCGAACCGTGCGACTGCTGGCCCAGCTCACCCGCCAGGTGGCGGTCGTGCAGTACCCGACGCTGTCGCGCAGCGCCGTACGCCACCTCGAGGTCGTCCAGGTGGCGACCGGCCGGCTGATGCTCGTGCTCATCACCGACACGGGACGGGTCGAGCAGCGGGTCGTGGACTGCCAGGGAGACGTGGACGGTGCCGCCGTCGCCGAACTGCGGACCCTGCTGAACTCGGCCTTCGTCGGAGTCAAGCTCGCCGAGGCGGGGGACAAGGTGCCCGACGTCCTCGACACGGCGCCGCAGCATCTGCGCAGCCTCGTCGCGACTATCAGCTCCACGCTGCTGGAGACGCTCGTCGAGCCGAGCGAGGACCGGCTGGTCATCGGGGGGACGGCGAACCTGGCCCGCGCCAACGCCCTGGACTTCCCCGGCAGCATGCGCCCGCTCCTGGAGGCGCTGGAAGAACAGGTCGTGGTCCTGCGCTTGATGAGTCAGGTGGACGCCAGCACCGTGCTGGTGCGGATCGGCGAGGAGAACGCCCACGAAGCCCTAACCGGCGCCTCGTTCGTCTCCGTCGGGTACGGCTCGCCGGATCGGCCTCTTGGCGGCCTCGGCATCGTGGGCCCCACCCGCATGGACTACCCAGGGAACATGGCCGCGGTGCGCGCCGTGGCCCGCTACGTCGGCCATCTGCTGGCCGAGAGCTGAGGCTGAGACATCTCGATGGCAACCGACTACTTCGGCGTCCTGGGCCTGTCCCAGGGAGCGACCGACAGCGACATCAAGCGTGCCTACCGGCGGCTCGCCCGTGACCTGCACCCCGACGTCAACCCCGACCCGGAGGCCAAGGAGCGGTTCCAGGAGGTCACCCGCGCCTACGAGGCGCTGACCGACCCGGAGAAGCGCCGCATCGTCGATCTCGGGGGCGACCCGTTCGACAGCGGGAGCGGTGCGAACGGTTTCGGGGCCCCAGGCTTCGGTGGGCTCGGTGACATCATGGACGCGTTCTTCGGCGGCGCCCAGACCCGTGGCCCCCGCAGCCGCACGCGCGCCGGCCGGGACGCCCTCATCCCGGTCGAGCTCGAGCTCGACGAGACGGTGTTCGGCATCACCAAGGACATCACCGTCGACACCGCCGTCCTCTGCAGCTCCTGCACCGGCGCCGGGACGGCGCCCGGAACCCACCCCGAGACCTGCGCGACCTGCTCCGGCCGAGGTGAGGTGCAGAGCGTGCAGCGGGGGTTCCTCGGCCAGGTGGTGTCGACCCGCAGCTGCCCCACCTGCGCCGGCACCGGCCAGGTCATCCCCGAGCCGTGCCCGCAGTGCGCCGGGGACGGGCGGATCCGGTCGCGCCGCACGATCCAGGTGAAGGTGCCCGCCGGGGTCGAGGACGGGATGCGCATCCGGCTCAGCGGGCAGGGTGAGGTCGGCCCCGGCGGCGGCCCCGCGGGCGACCTGTACGTGGAGGTGCACGAGCGCCCGCACGACGTCTTCACCCGGGACGGCGAGGACCTGCACTGCCGCGTCACGCTCCCCATGACGTCGGCCGCGCTGGGCACCACGCTCAGCCTGAAGACGCTGGACGGCGAGGAGGACATCGACATCCGCCCCGGCACCCAGTCGGGCAGCGTCCTGACGCTGCGCGCGCACGGGGCACCGCGGCTGCGGGCGACCGGACGCGGAAACCTGCTGGTGCACGTCGAGGTGACGACGCCGACGCGGCTGGACTCCGAGCAGGAGAAGCTGCTGCGGGAGCTCGCCGCGCTGCGCGGCGAGGACCAGCCCGGATCGCACCGCGAGGCCCAGGGTGGGCTGTTCTCCCGGGTACGCGACGCCCTCAACGGGCGCTGACCCTGATGACCTCCGTCGACAGCGGCGTCCCGGAGCTCGGCGGCGCACCGCTGTTCATCCTCGACGAGCTGCCCGAGGGCGGGAACGTGCTCGTCGCCGGTCCCGAGGGCCGGCACGCCGTCGACGTCCTGCGGCTCACCCCCGGCGAGCGGGTCCGCATCGGGAACGGCCGGGGATCGGTGGTCGACGGCGAGGTGCTCGGCGCCGGGCCGGGGGGTCTCCGGGTGGCGGTGCGCTCGCGGCACGAGGTGCCTCCGCAGGAGCCCGCGTTCGTGCTCGTCCAGGCGCTACCCAAGGGTGACCGCGGACCGCTCGCGGTCGAGCTGGCCACCGAACTCGGCGTGGACCGCATCGTGCCGTGGGCCGCGTCGCGCTGCGTGACCCGTTGGCGGGACGGTCGCGTGGAGAAGGGGATCGCGAAGTGGCGCTCGGCTGCCCACGCGGCCAGCAAGCAGTCCCGCCGTCCGCACGTCCCCGACGTCACCGAGCTGATGACCACCCGGGAGGTGTGCGGTCTGCTGGGCGAGGCGGACCTCGCGCTGGTGCTGCACGAGCAGGCCCGCCGTCCCCTGTGCGACCTCGACATCCCGCGGACCGGAACGATCGCTCTCGTCGTGGGCCCCGAGGGCGGACTCACCGACGGCGAGGTGCTCGCGTTCCGTGCCGCGGGTGCTCAGGCCGTCCGGCTCGGCGCCGAGGTGCTGCGGACGTCCACCGCCGGCGCAGCCGCCCTGGCCGCCCTCTCCATGCGCACCCGCTGGGCCTAACAGGCCCGGCGGTCCGCACTGCAGGTGTTCCGGCAATTCGGGTCCTGCAGCACCCGCAATGTCCGCGCAACACCCGCAATGCGGGGACCGCAATGTCAACAGCAGCGGCTGATGGGGTTCTTCTCCGCCTCGTCGGCACGCAGCCGCTCGAACTCGCGCCGGCTCATCGGCGTGTGCCCGTGCGCCCCGCAGTGCTGCAGGTAGTCGTCCCAGCGGGCCTCGCCGGTCAGCTCCCGCAGGTACCAGCGCACGTTCCGCAGGGCCCGGACGACCGCCCGGCCGCCCCGGGCGTATGCGGTCCCGGTCACGACCGCCCCCCGTCGGAGCCCCGGTCGAAGGTGCCGTGCGTACCCGCGCCGGCCCCGACCAGGCGGTCGTGCTCGGCCATGGCCCGCTTCTCGTCGGCGGTCGCAAAGAGGCCGGCCGGCTCCACGAGACTGGACGGGACGGCCGGCTCCTCGGTGGTCGGGAGCTGCCCCGCGCGGACCGCCCGGGCGATCACGACCACGGCGTTCACCACCACCACGAGCGTGAGCAGGGCGAACAGGGCCTGCAGCACTCCGTTGATCGTCGAGTTGGTGATGATTTGGTCCATCTGCTCAGGCGTCTGAGCGGGCGCCAGCAGCTCGCCGGCGTCCCGAGCCTCGGCGTAGTTCTGCCGCTGCTGGAAGTACCCCACCCGCGGGTCGGAGGAGAAGACCTTCTGCCAGCTCGCCGTCATGGTCGTGGTCAGCGCCCAGGCCAGCGGAATCCCGGTCACCCAGGCGTAGCGAAGCTTGCCGTGCTTGATCACCAGCACCGTGCACAGCGTCAGCGCGATGCCGGCCAGCAGCTGGTTGGAGATGCCGAACAGTGGGAAGAGCTGGTTGACCCCGCCCAGCGGGTCGGTGACGCCGAGGTAGAGGAACCATCCCCAAGCGCCGACGACGACCGCGCTGGCGATCATGGTGCCCGGTCGCCACGACAGGTCGCCGAAGCGCTTCCAGACGTTGCCGATCGTGTCTTGAAGCATGAACCGGCCCACCCGGGTGCCGGCGTCCACGGCGGTGAGGATGAACAGCGCCTCGAACATGATCGCGAAGTGGTACCAGAACGCCATGCCGCCGCCGCCGAACGCCGTGCTGAAGATCTGTGCGATGCCGACGGCGAGCGTGGGTGCGCCGCCGGTGCGGGAGATCAGGGTGTCCTCCTGCACCGCCGCGGACGCCGCGCTGAGGTCCGCCGCCGAGGTCGCGAACCCGAGCGTGTTCAGGTACGCGGCTGCGGTCTCCGGCGTTCCGCCGGTGGCGCCGGCCGGGCTGTTCATGGCGAAGTACAGGCCCTGGTCGATCACCACAGCGGCGATCAGCGCGCTGATGGCCACGAAGGACTCCATCAGCATGCCGCCGTAG
This sequence comes from Actinomycetota bacterium, assembly GCA_030773535.1. Taxonomy (GTDB): domain Bacteria; phylum Actinomycetota; class Actinomycetes; order Mycobacteriales; family Geodermatophilaceae; genus Blastococcus_B. The sequence continues at coordinate 5,316 of JALYMS010000062.1, forward strand.
CCGATGAGCCGGACCTGGCTCTCCTTGGCGACCATCTTCGGCGTCGTCCCGGACGAGATCAGCGCGTGGAAGCCCGACAACGCACCGCACGCGATGGTGATGAAGACGAAGGGGAACAGCGAGCCGGCGAAGACCGGGCCGGTGCCGTTGCGGGCGAAGTCGGTGACCGCGTCGGCCTGGATCACCGGCCGGGCCAGCACCAGTCCGATGGCGAGCAGGACGACGACGCCGACCTTCATGAATGTCGACAGGTAGTCGCGGGGGGTGAGCAGCAGCCAGACGGGCAGCACCGAGGCGACGAAGCCGTAGACGACCAGCGCGAGGACCAGCCACTCCTTGGAGAGGGTCAGCGCGTCGCCCAGGCCCGTGCCGTCGACGTAACCGCCGCCGACGATGGCCAGCAGCAGCAGCACGACGCCGATGGCGGTGGCCTCGAGCACGCGGCCCGGCCTCAGCGTGCGCAGGTAGACGCCCATGAACAGCGCGATCGGGATGGTCAGCCCGATGGAGAAGACGCCCCACGGCGACTCGGCCAGTGCGTTGACGACGATCAGCGCGAGTACCGCCAGGATGATGATCATGATGGCGAAGACGGCGATCAGGGCGGCGATGCCGCCGACGATGCCGATCTCCTCGCGGACCATCTGACCGAGAGTCTTCCCGTTCCGGCGCATCGAGAAGAACATGACGGTCAGGTCCTGCACCGCACCGGCGAAGATGACGCCGACGACGATCCAGATCGTGCCCGGCAGGTAGCCCATCTGGGCGGCGAGCACCGGCCCCACGAGCGGGCCGGCGCCGGCGATGGCGGCGAAGTGGTGCCCGAAGAGGACTCGCCGGTCGGTGACGTCGAAGTCCCGGCCGTTCTGCAGCCGCTCGGCGGGCGTGGCCCGGTTGTCGTCGGCGCGGAGGACCTTGTAGGTGATGAACCGGGAGTAGAACCGGTAGGCGATGGCGTAGGAGCACAGCGCCGCGAAGAGCATCCACAGGGCGGAGACCGTCTCGCCGCGGGCGAGGGCGAGCACCGTCCAGGCGATGGCGCCGACCGCGGCCACAGCGCTCCAGATCAGCACCGACTTCAGCGACCTGCCCCCGGTCGCCGGCCCCGCCGACGGGCTGCTGCCGCCGGAGTCGTCCCTGGTCATCGTCCCGGCCATCGAGCGCTCCCTCGCACCCTTGCCGGCGCCCCGTCGGCGCCTGCCGGGACAGAGCATAGGGAGCCGACGCTGCGGTCGCTCCCCGCCCGGTCACGTTCTGGGCACAGTGCCGGACCGACGGGGGACCGGTTCACCCGATGTGCTTACTGTGGCGCCTGCACAGGCCGGTCGTACCTGGCCGGTACGCGGCGGAGCTGCTCGCCGACGAGCGGATGGTGGAGGCCTACCTCGGGATCGAGGCAGCGCCGGCCGCTGACCGGGAACTAGGGTGCTGGTCGTGAGCGCCTGCCTGTTCTGCCGCATGGTCGCGGGGGAGATCCCCGCCGACGTCGTCGTCGAGACCGACCGGGTGCTCGCCTTCCGGG
>JALYMS010000063.1 GCA_030773535.1 Actinomycetota bacterium
CGAGCAGGGCGTCCAGGCCGTCGACGGGGGCGGGCACGCTCACCGGCGGCACGCTACCCACGCCGGTGCGGCCGTCCGAGCAGCTCCCGCGCTCGGCGCGCCGTGCTCAGCGCTTGCGGCTGCCGCCCTTGAAGGCCGGCGGCTTGCGGCTCGGCCCCTCCATGCCCTCGGGCGCGTTGCCGGTGAGCTTCATCTTCGCCGTCGCGGCGCCCTTCGTCGTGACGAGCCGGGCGACGCCGACGGCGACACCGCTCGCCGCCGCCCACGTGAGCGCCTCGGCCCACGGTGTGGCGGGCGAGGCCGGGTCGGCCGGCGGCTCGGACTTCTTGGTCTTCCGCCAGACCTTGTCCAGCACGACCATGCTGATCTTGCGCGTCACCACTCCGGTCGCGATGCCGATCAGCTGCGATCCCACTGCCATGTCTGGTCCTCCGGTGTCGGCTGCCCTGCGTCCCCTCGGCAGTGCCCCCCGGGACGGGCACGGACACCCGCCGTTCGACTTGATGCACGAGGGTAGACGGACGACGCCACCCCCTGACCCGAGGAGATCCCATGGCAGAGCTGAAGAAGGGTGACTCCGTCACCTGGAAGAGCCACGGCGGCACCGCCGAGGGCACGGTCGAGCTAAAGATCACGTCGGACACCCAGGCGTCGGGGCGCACCGTGCGGGCCAGCAAGGACGAACCGCAGTACGAGGTGAAGAGCGAGAAGAGCGGCGGGACGGCGGTGCACAAGGCCGACGCCCTGGAGTCCGCTCCCGAGAAGGACAAGTGAAGCCACGAGCCCGGCAGAACCGGGCTGCGATCGCACAGGAGGCACCGTGACCGAGTCCGGAGACCAGTTCGCCGGCGTGTCCGCACGCAGCACCAAGCACAGCCCGCGGGTCGACGAGGAACTCGAGCACGAGATCCAGGGCATGTTGAAGGCGGAGCACGCGACGCGGGCCCACGAATGGCGCGAGGTCGAGCCGGTCGCCGAGGGAGATCCGGACCTCACGGCCGACCCGGCCGGGACGCTCGTCGGCGGAGTGCCGGTGGGCATGACGGGGGACGCAGTCGTCGCACGAGCCGAGCTCGCGCGCTGGCTCACCCGCGAGCCCTTCCCGGGAACGCGCGAGGACCTCGTCGAGGCCGCCCGGGACCACCGGGCCCCCGACGCGGTCGTGGCGGAGCTCGAGCGGCTGCCCGAGGGTGAGACCTTCGAGCGGATCGGAGACGTCGCCCGCGCGCTCGGCTATCCGACCGAGACCTGACCGAGCGGCCTTACGAGGAGACGGGGCCGCGCGCGCCGTCCCGCGCGGCCTCGTCGGCCTCGTCCTGCGAGATCTCGTCGGCGCCACGTCGACGGAACAGCCGCGAACCCGGGAAGCCCTTCACGAGCTGGCGGAGGTCCTGCACGGTGTCCACCAGGTCGTGGACGTCGGTCCCGACGGTGCCGAGGGTCTCCAGGACGGGAATGATGTCCTCGTCCAGGTGCACGACGAGCTGGGGTAGACGGTCGACCAGCGTGATCAGCGCCTGGACCTCGGACGGATCGAAGGACGCCGCGAGCTCGCGCACGGACGGCGCCAGGCCGGTGAGCGCCGGTTCGTAGTCGGCGAGCAGCGGCTCGACCCGGGCGAGGAGGGCGTCGCCGCGGCCGAGCAGTTCGTCGGCGCTGGTCGTCGTGCGCCCCACGGCGGTGATCGCGCCGTCGGCCGCGACCTGCGTCCGGGCCACGGCCGCGATCGCTTCGTCGGCCTTGGCGCGGGTGTCGGCGACGCGGGCGATCGCCTCGTCGGCACGGTCTACCACGCCCTCGACCGAGGCCAGGAGGCCGTCCACCCGGGTGAGCAGGCCCTCCATCCGCCCGACCGCCGCGGTGACCCGGGGAAGGAGGGCCAGTGCCTCGGAGATCCCGTCGCGCACACCCCCCATCGCGGAGAGCACGTCGGCGGGTCCCGGAACCGAGGGCAGTCTCACCCGCCCCACGCTACGCAAGGGCCACATGGGCCACTATCCGGTTGCGCCCGGCGGGCCTGAGCTGCCGCGCGTCGGCGTGGCAGCAGGCCCTTCCCCCGTATCGTGCAGATACCGCCGGCGTGCGCGGCCACCGGTCCGCGCGCCGCTGGGGCGGGAACTGCAGCGCGACGAGGGCTCGGACGACGAGAAGGTGTCGACACCGGTGGGGGATCAGCCGAGGTGGGACGGCGTGGGGAGCCGCGGCGTCCCCGGACGCACCCGCCGGTCCCGCGACGGCGACCAGCCGGGTGCCGAGCCGGTGACCGTCGAACAGCTGGTGGCCCGTCAGGGCAGCAGGACCGGCCGTCGCCGAGCCGCCCGCCGTGTCGAGGAGCCGGCCTGGGTGCGTCCAGACGAGATCCCCGAGGTCCGCTCCGGACTTCCCCCGGTGCCGGGCGCGTCGGGCGCCCGGCCCGCGCCCCATGCGGGTCTGCCGCCCGTCCCGGGCGCAGGCCGCGTCAGCCCCCAGCTCGGACTGCGCCCCGTCCCCGTCCTGGGTCGCGACACCGCGCTGTGGGAACCCGAGAGTCCGCCCTCCCGGCGCAGCGGACCGATCCCACCGCTTCCCGGGCTCTTCCCCCCGCCGGGCACGGACGCTGTGCCGCCCCGGGCGATCCGCGCCCGCCCACCGCAGCGGCCGCCCGCGAGCCCCGGCCGCCGGCGGCTCGTCCGCGCCC
>JALYMS010000064.1 GCA_030773535.1 Actinomycetota bacterium
GGCAGGGGGGATGGTCGCCGCGACTCCCACAAGCCGCGCTACCGCCCGCCGGCCCGCTCCGACGTCGTCGAGCGCCTCGACCGCGCCGGCCTGCTGCCCGCGATCACCTTCGTGTTCAGCCGCAACGGCTGCGACGCCGCCGTCCACCAGTGCCTGCTCGCGGGTCTGCGGCTCACCGATGAGGCCGAGCGCGCGGAGATCGCCGAGATCATCGACCGCCGCACCGGCACCCTGCCCGATGAGGACCTGCACGTCCTGGGCTTCTGGGAGTGGCGCGAGGGCCTGCTGGCCGGGCTGGCCGCGCACCACGCGGGGCTGGTGCCGGCGTTCAAGGAGACGGTCGAGGAGTGCTTCGTCCGCGGCCTGGTGAAGGCCGTCTTCGCCACCGAGACCCTGGCGCTGGGCATCAACATGCCCGCGCGCAGCGTCGTCCTCGAGCGCCTGGTGAAGTGGAACGGCGAGGCGCACGTCGACGTCACGCCGGGGGAGTACACCCAGCTCACCGGGCGGGCAGGGCGCCGCGGCATCGACATCGAGGGTCACGCGGTGGTGGTGTGGGCGCCGGGCATGGATCCCTCGGTAGTGGCGGGGCTCGCCAGCACCCGCACCTACCCCCTCAAGTCCTCCTTTCGGCCGAGCTACAACATGGCGGTCAACCTGGTGAGCTCCTTCGGCCGCGCGCGGGCACGGGAGCTCCTGGCCAGCTCGTTCGCCCAGTTCCAGACCGACCGGTCCGTCGTCGGGCTGGCCCGCGCCGCTGCGAAGCACGAGCACGAGGCCGAGCGGGCCGCCAAGGAGATGCGCTCGGACCGTGGCGACGTCGGCGAGTACGCGCAGCTGCGGCAGCAGATCGCCGAGCGGGAGAAGGAGCTCTCCCGCGACTCGCAGGCCAAGCGCCGGATGGAGGCGGCCGAGGCGCTGGGTGCGCTTCGCCCGGGTGACGTGATCCGCGTGCCGTCGGGGCGGCGCCAGGGGCTGGCCGTCGTCCTGGATCCCGGCATCACCGACCTCTCCGACCCCCGGCCGCTGGTGCTGACCGAGGACAAGTGGGCCGGCCGGCTGGGCTCGGTGGACTTCCCGAGCCCGGTCTCGGCGCTCGCGCGCGTCCGGGTGCCCAAGAACTTCAACCACCGCAGCCCGCACGCCCGCCGGGATCTCGCCTCGACCCTGCGCAGCGCGCGGGTGGAGAACGACCTGGGGGCCCGGCGGGTCAAGAACCGCTCCGCGGCCGCGGACGACCCGGTGCTCGACGACCTGCGGCGTGCGCTGCGCGCCCATCCGGTGCACGCGCTGCCCGACCGCGAGGAGCGGGTCCGCAGCGCCGACCGGTGGCTGCGGGCGGTGCGGGAGGCCGACGCGCTGCAGCGGAAGATGACTGAGCGGACCGGCTCCCTCACCCGGCAGTTCGACGCCACCTGCGACGTCCTGGAGGAGCTCGGCTACCTCGTGCCGGAGACGGCGCCGCTGGTGCCGGCCGACACCGGGGTGGTCGTCGCGACGGACGACGTCCCGGTGGTCACCGACGACGGACGGCGCCTGGCCAAGATCTGGTCGGAGGCCGACCTGCTGGTCGCCGAGTGCCTGCGCGCGGGGGTGTGGAAGGGCCTGACGCCGGCCGAGCTGGCGGCAGTGGCCTCCACGGTGGTGTTCGAGGCGCGGCGGGAGAGCCCGGCGCTGCCCGCGGTGCCCGCCGGGAAGGTGGCCGCCGCGGTCGCCGAGATGCGGCGGATCCGCGCCCGGCTCTCCGACGTCGAGGGCGACCACGGGGTGCGGGGAACCCGCGACCTGGACCTCGGCTTCGCCTGGGCGGCCTACCGCTGGGCGGACGGGCAGAGCCTGGACCGGGTGCTGGCCGGCGCCGAGCAGGCGGGCACCGAGCTGTCCGGCGGCGACTTCGTCCGGTGGGCGCGCCAGCTCATCGACCTGCTCGACCAGCTCGCCAAGGTGGCCGAGGAACCGGTGGCCGGCGTCGCGCGCGCCGCCGTCGGCCGGGTGCGCCGGGGCGTCGTCGCGGTGGCGGTGAGCGGCTGACCAGCGAGTCGCCCAGCCCGCCGGCAGGTCGCGGTGAGGCACAATTCCCTCGCTCGCGGCCGGACGCCGGGGGCAGGAGCCGGACCGGGGAGCAACGATGAGCAAGCCGCCGCAGGACGGCTACCAGGACGACGGCGGGGAACGGGACTACGACGCCGGAGGAGCGCAGTCCGACCCCGACCGCATGCTCACGCAGCCGGTGCAGTTCTACGACCGGCCGCCGGCACCCCCGGGCGTCCAGCCCTACGGCCCGGCTGCCGCGCAGTACGGGCAGCAGCCCCCACCCGGGACTCCCGGCTCCGGCGTCCCGGGTCCGGGCTCGCCGCCGCAGCAGTACGGGGAGCCGCAGCCCTACGGAGCGCCGCAGCCCTACGGAGCGCAGTACCCGCCGCCGCAGTACGGCCCGCCCGGACAGTTCCCGCCCGGGTCCGGCGCGACCCGACCGAAGAAGTCGCGTCTCCGGCTCCTCCTCGGCCTGGCCACGCTGGCACTGCTGCTGGTGATCGCGATGGTGCTCGCCAACGTCCTCGGCCCCACGGTCCTGGATCCCGGGGCCGTGGAGCGGGACGTCGCCGTCCAGTTCGAGGAGCGCCACGGCGTGGCCATCGACCTCACCTGCGACGAGCAGATGCGCCTCGAGACGGGCGGAACCTACGAGTGCACCGGCGTCACCGCGGACGGGGAACAGGTGACGTTGCAGATCGAGGTCACCGACGAGAACTTCGCCACCTACACCTGGACCGAGCCCTGATCAGCTGAG
>JALYMS010000065.1 GCA_030773535.1 Actinomycetota bacterium
CGGCGCTTCGCCTGGCTGGTGGAGATCTTCGGCGCCATCGAGGTCACCGGTGCGGTGCCCGACGAGCTCCGGCGCGGCCCACTGCTGCTCGCCGTCAACCACATCGGCGACTTCGATCCGTTCGTCATCGCGGTCGCGCTGCACGGGATCGGGGTGACGCCGCGGTTCATGGCCACCGGCGGCATCGTCGCCGCGCCGGTCATCGGGCCCGTCCTGGAGCGCACGGGCGTCATCCGGGTCCAGCGCGGCACGGAGCTGGCCCGGCACGCCGTCCGGGTCACCGAGGTGGCCCTGGTGTCCGGCGGGCACGTCGTCGCCTATCCCGAGGGTCGGATCGGCCTGACCCGGGACGGCTGGCCCGAACGGGGCCGGACCGGCATGGCGCGGCTGGCCCTCGGCCTCGGCGTCCCGGTGATCCCGGTCAGCCAGTGGGGCGCTCACGAGGTCCTGCAGTACCGCAACGACTGGGGGAAGCTGCGCACCCTCGTCCGTGCCGTCGTGCGGCGACCCGCGCTGCGGGTGCACGTCGGCCCGCCGGTGTTCCTCGGCGACCTCCGGCCCGGCCGGGTAGGCGACGCGAACCGGGCGCGGTACCGGATCGCCGCCGCGATCACCCGCGGCCTGGTGCCGCTGCGGGAGGGCGACACCGAGCGCCCGCTCTTCGTCGACCCCACCCGTCCGGTCACCGCCGTCGCCGCCTTCCCGGGGAACGTCGTCCCGGACGACGTGCCGTGACCGTGCCGGGGAACGGGAGGCCGCGCAACGGGCACATCGGGTGACCGGCACCCGTCGGTGCTGGACCGGCGGACCCGCGGCTGAGAACCTGCGCCGGTGACAACTGCCCCGTCCGCTGCCGGAGCCGCTCCCGCCCTGCCGCCGGTCGATCGCGTCCTGAAGCGGGAGCGCTTCGGTTGGTACTCCTACGACTGGGCGATGTCGGTCTTCAACACCTCGGTCACGACCGTCTTCCTGGCGCCATACCTGACCGCCATCGCGCGCTCCGCCTCCGGCTCCGACGGCTTGATCGAGCCGCTCGGGATCGGCGTCCGACCGGGCGCGTTCTTCGGCTACGTGGTCTCGGCCTCGGTACTGCTGCAGGTGCTCGTGCTGCCGCTGACCGGTGCCATCGCCGACCGCACCGGGAACAAGCGACAGCTGCTGACCGCGTTCGCCACGCTCGGCTCGCTGTGCACGATGGCCCTGTTCTTCGTCGCCGACGGGCGCTACATGCTCGGCGCCGGGCTCTACATCGTGGCCAACCTCTGCTTCGGCGCCGCCACGGTCGTGTACTACTCGTGGCTTCCCTACCTCGCCTCCCCCGACGAGCGCGACGCCGTCTCCAGCCGCGGCTGGGCCATCGGCTACCTGGGCGGGGCGCTGCTGCTCGCAGCCAGCCTCGTGCTGTTCAACATGCACGAGAGCCTGGGACTGACCGAGGGCCAGGCCGTGCGCATCTGCCTCGCCTCGGCCGGCGTCTGGTGGGCGGGCTTCACCGTGGTCAGCGTCTCCCTGCTGCGCAACCGCCGTCCCCGGCACGTGGTCGAGGCCGGTGCCTCGGCGGGCGCCATCTCGGGCGGCTTCCGCCAGCTGGGCGCGACCCTGCGGGACATGCGCCGCTACCCGCTGACCCTGTGGTTCCTCGCGGCCTACCTGCTCTACAACGACGGTGTCCAGACGATCATCGCCGTCTCTGCGCAGTACGGAAGCGAGCAGCTGGAACTGTCCCAGGCCACCCTGATCTCGGCGATCCTGCTGGTCCAGGTCGTCGCCTTCTTCGGCGCCCTGGCCCTGGGCCGGATCGCGGCGCGGATCGGCGCGAAGCGCACCGTGCTGGGTGGCCTGGTCGCCTGGACCGGCGTCCTGGTGGCGGCCTACTTCCTCGAACCCGGCGCCGCGGTGCAGTTCTACGTCCTGGCCGTGGCCATCGGCTTCGTGCTCGGCGGTACCCAGGCGCTGTCCCGCTCGCTGTTCAGCCAGCTCATCCCCCCGGGCAAGGAGGCCGAGTACTTCGGCTTCTACGAGATCAGCGACCGGGGCACCAGCTGGCTCGGCCCGTTCCTGTTCGCGCTCACCTTCGACCTGACCGGCTCCTACCGGTACGCGATCTTCAGCCTGGTCTTCTTCTTCGTGGCGGGCGGGTTCCTCCTGGCGAGGCTGGACATGCGCCGGGCCATCGTCGAGGCCGGCAACACCCCTCCGAAGCGCGTGTGACCTCCTTCGGTCACCCGTCCGGGGGGCGCGGCGGGCCGCCATCTCACTCCGTGCGATGATGAGCCACTGGTTCGGCGGAATCCTGCAACGTTTTCTGCCGTTCATCTCTGTGACTCCCCGGTTCGTGGGTATGCCCACGGTCGCCGGACAGACGGGTCCCGACCGATACCACGACGAGAGGACGGTTTGCCATGGGCGAGCGTTCATTGCGCGGCAGCCGACTGGGCAGTGTCAGCTACGAGACCGAGCGGAACACTGCGCCGATCGAGCGGCAGTACGCCGAGTACCGCTGCCCCTCCGGCCACCTCTTCACGGTGCCCTTCGCCGACGACGCCGAGCTCCCCGACAGCTGGGAGTGCAAGTTCGACGGCGGGGCGGCCAAGCTCGTCGGTGGCACGGAGCCGGCCCCCAAGAAGGTCAAGCCCCCGCGGACCCACTGGGACATGCTGCTTGAGCGGCGCTCCGTCGAGGACCTGGAAGAGGTCCTGTCCGAGCGCCTCGAGGTGCTCCGCGGCCGGCGTACCCGCGCCAGCTGACCTCAGCGAATCGCGAGAACGGCCCCGGTGGACCTGGTCCACCGGGGCCGTTCTTCGTCTCCGGGCCGAAATCTCTAGTTGATCATCGGCTACGTGCACGCACGACGCGCGGGCGACGGCGTGTCACCGGGCACGCGGACGATGATCAACTCGGCGAGGGGCGGTCGGGGCCGCGGACGACCTCCCCCTCGATGACCGGGGGCGCCCAGCGCGTACTGCCGGAGCCCGGGGCCACCTGCTCGTCCCGGGCGCTGCGCACCCGCACCGGAGGGCGCAGGGCCACCGGCAGGCGCCCCACCACGAACCCGGCGACGGCGCCGCGCACCAGCCCCCGCGTGCCGGGGAGCAGGCAGAGCAGCCCCACGAGGTCACCGAAGAAACCGGGCAGGACCATCAGCAGTCCACCGACGGCGACCAGACCGGCGTCCCCGAGCTCGCGGCCGGCGGGCTGCCGGAACCTCGCGCGGTCCCGCAGATCGGCGACGGCCCGCGTCCCCTGACGGGCCAGGAAAAGAACCCCCAGCGCGCTGGTGGCAAAGGTGGCGAGCAGGGTCCAGCCCAGACCGATCCAGCTCGCGACCGCCACGAAGACGACGAGCTCCGCCAGGACCGCCACTACGGCCAGCAGCCGCATCCTCGCCAGCAGGAAGATCCCCACGCGTGCCCCGCCTCCGTCGTCGTCCCGATCGGGGCGGGCGACCGACGGCCCGCCTACCGGGCCGCGTTCACCGCCCGCCGTCGCGGGTCCGTGCCGGTACGGGCCGGGCGACCCGGCCGGGCAGCCAGTCGGCCAGCCGGTCCTGCAGCCCCCACACGGTCACCCGCACCAACGCTTCTCTAACGATCGAGCCGCTCATCTTGCTCCGGCCGAACTGCCGTTCCGCGAAGGTGATCGGCACCTCGCGGACGCGGGCGCCCGAGCGGACCGCCCGCCACGCCCAGTCCACCTGGAAGCAATAGCCCTCACTGGCGACGTCGCCGAAGTGCAGCCGGTCGATCAGCTCGCCGCGGGCGGCCCGGTAGCCGCCGGTCGCGTCGGACAGCGGCAGCCGCAGCGCCCAGCGGGTGAAGCGGTTGCCCGCCCGGGACAGGAGCAGCCGGTGCGCGGGCCAGTCGGTCACCGCACCGCCGGGCACGTAGCGCGAACCCAGCACCAGATCGGCGGACCCGAGGGCGGTCAGCAGCCGGGGCAGCTGCTCGGGCGCGTGCGAGCCGTCGGCGTCCATCTCGACGAGGACGCCGTAGCCGCGCTCGCGGCCCCAGCGGAACCCCGCGACGTAGGCCGGCCCCAGCCCGCCCTTGCCCGGGCGCTGCAGCACGTGCACGCGCTCGTCGTCGGCCGCGAGCTTCTCGGCCAGCCGGCCGGTGCCGTCGGGCGAGCCGTCGTCGACGACGAGGGCGTCGGCGTCGGGCACGCTGGCGTGCAACCGGGCGAGGATCGGCTCGAGGTTCTCGACCTCGTTGTAGGTCGGGACGATCACCAGCACGCGATCGGTCATCGACCGTGCCGACGCCGGCTCGAGGGCAGCGCCACCGCGGCGAGCACGGCCCCCGCCCCCAGCGCCGCGAGGACCCACTCCGGGGCGGCGCCGAGCCGCTGGGCGACGGTGACCGAGTCGCGCTGGGCCATCTCCTCGACGAAGACCGCCGGGGTGAACAGCGACGAGGAGCGCGCGATCGTGCCGTCGGGGGCGACGACGGCGGAGATGCCGCTGGTGGCCGCCACCACCACCGTGCGTCCGGTCTCGACGGCACGCAGCCGGCTCATGGCCAGCTGCTGCTCGCTCTCGTCGGTGTACCCGAAGGTGGCGTTGTTGGTCTGGACGACCAGCATCCCGGCGCCGCCGTCCACGACGTCCCGGACGAGGCCGTCGTAGACCACCTCGAAGCAGATGAGGTCGCCGAGCCGGGCGCCGCCGAGCTCCAGCACCCCGACCTCGTCGCCGGCGTACTGGTCGGTGACGCGGTCGATGTCGTCGCTGAAGTACCGGAAGAACGACCGGGCCGGCACGTACTCGCCGAAGGGCACCGGATGGCGCTTGACGTAGGTGTCACCGGGCCCGTCCTCGGGGTCCCAGACGATCGCGGTGTTGCTGATGAAGCGCCCCGGCCCCTGGACGACGGCGCCCACGAGGACCGGCGCACCGATCGCCTTCGCGGCGCGGTCGATCTGGGCGGCCGCGTCGGCGTTGCGGTAGGGGTCGATGTCGGAGCTGTTCTCCGGCCAGATCACCACGTCGGGCCGGGGCTCCTCCCCTGCGGCCACCTCGGCGGCGAGTTCAAGAGTCCGCTGGACGTGGTTGTCGAGGACGGCACGGCGCTGGGCGTTGAAGTCCAGGCCCGCTCGCGGCACGTTGCCCTGGATGACGGCCACGGTTGTCGTCGGGCCGCCGTCCACGAGGGACGGCCCGGGCAGCGGCAGCCAGGCCAGCGCGCCGAGCGCGGGCACGGCAAGGGCGGCGGCCGCGAACGAGGCAGCGGTCCGCCGTCCCCTCCCCGCCCGGGCAGCCGTCCGCGCCCGATGCAGGGCGAGCACGGCAGCGGCCCCCAGCGTGCCGGTGAGCGCGACGGCGAAGGTGACCAGTGGCACTCCGCCGTAGGCCGCCAGGGAGAGCAGCGGCCCCTCGGTCTGGCTGGACCCGAGCCGGCCCCAGGGGAAGCCGCCGTAGGGGAACCGCCCGCGTACCGCCTCGTCGGCGACCCACAGCGCGGCCGCCCACAGCGGCCACCCGCGGATGCGGGAGACCAGGGCGGTGGTCCCGCCCAGCAGGGCGAGGTGGGCCGCCTCCAGGCAGGCCAGGGCCAGCCACGGCAGGGGGCCGACGTAGATGCCGGTCCAGGACAGCAACGGCACGAAGAAGGCCAGTCCCATTACCAGGCCCAGCCACAGCCCCGACCGGAACGACCGGCCGCGGACGGCGAGGACCAGTGCGGCGGGTGCCAGCACGGCCAACGGGACCAGGGAGTAGCCGGGGAAGGCGAGGACGAGCACCAGCCCACCGGCTACCGCCAGCCCGGTGCGCCAGGGCCATCGACGACCGGCCGGTCGAGCCTCGACCGCCGGGCGCAGGGGCGGGTGCACCGCCGACTCCGCTGTTTTCGCCGGCACGCACTGCCTCCCGGGTATTGCGCCGGGCGTGCCCGGGTGCCTCCCCGAGCCGGTCGGACGGGGTTCGGACCGCCGCGCCGTCGGCCGCGGTCCTGACCCAGCATCCCATCCCGTCGCGCCCAGGCGGGCGCCCTGCAATCTTCTTGTCGGTCGATCCCGGCCCCGGACGTGCTGCGGCTGTTCACCGTCCGGGTCTGCGCCGGCGGCGTCGCTCACGTCGGTCCGCACCTTCGGGCCGGACGGCCGATCGCTGGGGGCGACCGGCGCGACCGTTGTCTGATGAGGCGGACGACGTGTGCGCTCCGCCGGGTGCCCGGTCGCCTCCCCCGGCCGGACGCGGGGCCTCCCTCGGCCCGGCAGCGCACGGGGACGACGTAGTGACGCCGCAGAGGCGACGCATCCCCGTGCTGGCCGGGGGGCCCGCACGACGCGATCCGGAGGAGCACGCTCGGTGCTCCCGGATGGAACTGCAGCGACTGTAGGAAGCGCTCCCCCGGTCGGCGGGATCTACGGGATCGGCGAGTCGCAGTGTGACCGGATCGTTACGCCGAGGCGTCCGACGGGGGGACGACGAGGATGGCGACGGCCTCGACCACCGTCTCGGGGACCTCGAGCATCCGGGCGGCCGACGGCCCACGTTCCGGCTCCGCGCGGGCGACGACCTGCGCCGAGCAGCGCAGCTCGCGGCTGCGGGTGCCGATCCGCACCACCTCGGCGGTGGCCTCGAGCACGTCGCCGGCGCGCACCGGGCCCAGGAAGCGGACCTCCGAGTAGCCGGCCAGCAGCCCCTCGTCGCCGTCCATCCGGATGGCCACCTCGGTCGCGACGTCGCCGAACAGGCCCAGGCTGTAGGCGCCGTCCACCAGGGAGCCGCCGTAGTGGGCGTGCGCGTGGGGGACGTAGCGGCGGTGGGTGACGGTGAGGCCCAGGCGGGGGTCTGTCATGCGGAGCTCGCTTCCGGTACGAGTGCGTGGACGAGATAGCTGGCGACCTCGCCGGGCGTGGTGCCCCGGCTGAAGACCTTGTCGACGCCGAGGTCGGGCGCCATCGCCGGGTCGAAGCGGGGGCCGCCGACGACCAGTAGCGGCCGGGACTCCCCCATCGCCTCGCGGAAGGCGGCGGCGAGCTCGCGGGTGTTGCGCAGGTGGGCGTCCTTCTGGGTGACCACCTGGGAGACGAGGACGGCGTCGGCGCGCGCGGCGCGGGCCTTCGCGACGAGCTCCGGCACGGTCACCTGGGCGCCGAGGTTCGTCACGGCCATCTCGCGCAGGTACTCCAGGCCCTTCTCCCCCGCGAAGCCCTTGACGTTGAGGATCGCGTCGATGCCGACGGTGTGCGCGTCGGTGCCGATGCAGGCGCCGAGGACGACCAGCTTCCGGTTCAGCCCGCTGCGGATGGCGGCGTTGATCTCCGAGGACGACAGCAGGGGGTAGGCGCGCTCCTCCACCACGACGGCGTCGAGGTCGACGAGGTGGCGCACGCTGCCGTAGACGACGAAGAAGGTGTAGCCGGTGTCGATGGCGTGGCTGTGCACCACCATCGCCGGCTCGATGCCCATCTTGTTCGCCAGCTGCAGCGCGGCGCCCTCGGCCCTGGGTCCGGCGGGCACGGGCAGGGTGAACGACGTCTGCACCATGCCGTCGCCGGTCGTGTCGCCGTAGGGCCGCACGATGCTGCTCACGGTCCCCGCCCCGGAGGGGCCATTGTCGTGCTTTTGGCCCTGCTCAGGCACCGGCCACCTCCTTCGCCTCGAGCAGCTCCAGCGCCGGGTTCCAGGCGCCGGCCGTCAGCCTGACGACGCCGTCGAGGCCCTTGCCGCCGTCCGGCGGTCGCTTGGTGATGCCGAACGTGCCGTCGGCGATCGCCTGGATGAGGCCGTCGGGGTGGTCGGCGATCCGGCCCAGCAGGTCAACCGCCTCCGACAGCACCGTGTGCGCCCGGCGGTCGATGAAGCCGCCCTTGGGCGCGGCGAAGTCCTCGGCGAGATTGCCGGCGGCGTTCAGCACGTAGCGGACGTTGCGCAGCGCGAGGTCCCGGTCCGACAGCCACGGCGTGACGACCGCCTCGGTCATCATCCCGACCAGCAGGATCCCCTGGCCGGTCAGCGCCCCGGCGAGGTTGAAGAACCCGTCGAGCAGGTAGCCGCGGAAGACGTCGCCGGTCATGTGCTTGGTCGGCGGCATCCACTTCAGCGGGGCGTCGGGGAACAGGCTGTGCGCCAGCAGCGCGTGCGCGAGCTCCAGGCGGAAGGACTCCTCGCGCTCGGGGAAGATCTCGAAGGCGTGCCCCAGCCCCAGCTGCCAGTCCGCCAGGCCCGCCTCCTTGGCCAGGGTCTCGTTGAGCAGCTGGCTGACCGTGACGGTGTGCGCCTCGTCGACGGCGTCGGCGGTGGTGAGGTAGTTGTCCTCGCCGGTGTTGATGATGATCCCGGCGCGGGCGTGCACCATCCGGCTGAACCGCTGGTCGACGAAGGTGCGCCGCGGGTTGATGTCGCGGAAGAGGATCCCGTACATGGCGTCGTTGAGCATCATGTCCAGCCGCTCCAGGCCGGCCAGGACGGCGATCTCGGGCATGCACAGCCCCGACGCGTAGTTCGTCAGGCGCACGTAGCGGCCGAGCTCCGCGCTGACGTCGTCCAGGGCGGCTCGCATCAGGCGGAAGTTCTCCTGTGTGGCGTAGGTGCCGGCGTACCCGGTGTGGGTGGCGCCTTCGGGCACGTAGTCCAGCAGCGACTGCCCGGTGGAGCGGATGACGGCGATGACGTCGGCGCCGGCGCGGGCGGCGGCCTGGGCCTGCGGGATGTCCTCGTGGATGTCGCCGGTGGCCACGATGAGGTAGATCCACGGACGGCGGGGCGGGTCGCCGTGCGTGGCGACGAGCTCCTCGCGACGCCGCCGGTTGGCGTCGATGCGCGCCAGGCCGGCTGCGGCGGCGTCACGGGCCGCCTCCCGCGCCCGGTCGGCGGCGAAGCCCTCGGGCAGCGCGAACCGGGCCGTGCCGGCGCCCACCTGCTCGGCCAGGGCCTGCAGGTCCGGCGCCGTCCCGGAGGCGATCGCGTGCCACACCGGCAGCGCGACGCCGTGCTCCAGGCCCACCTGGTCGCGGACGGCGTCCACCACTCGGTTGACCCAGGGCACCCGGTCCACTGGGTTTCCACCCACCCCACCGCCCCCGGCCGCACCCTCCCCCGTCACCGGGTCGGTGCCGGTGAGCCCGGCCAGCCGCAGGACGGCGCGTTCCACCGACACGGTGGTGTGCCTCCGCGCCAGGTCGACGACGGGCTGGGCGGCGATCGCAGCAAGCTCCCGGGCCCGCGCCACCAGCCCCGGGTCGAGGTCGAGCGCGGTCACGGGAGGTCTCCGATCGGTTCGCCGCCGACGAGGAGCAGCCGGCAGGCCGGGTTCGCCCGGCCCGTGAGCACGGCGGACAGCGTCTGCGGGGTGGCCCAGAGAGCGAGGGATGCCGGCGCGCCGACGGCCAGCGGGCCGACCGGGTGCTCGGCGCGGACGGCGTACTCCCCGCCGTGGGTGGCGGCGTCGAAGGCGTCGAACGGGCGCAGGCCGGAGCCGGTGGTCCGGTGGTCGATGGCGGCGTGCACCCCGCCCCAGGGGTCGAGCGGGGTCACCGGGGCGTCGCTGCCCAGCGCCAGCGCGACGCCCGCGTCGGCGAGGTCGGCAAAGGGGTTGCAAGCCGCCGCCCGCGATCCCAGGCGCTCGACGTACATGCCGTCCGTTCCGCCCCAGGCCGCGTCGAACGCCGGCTGGACGCTGGCCACCATGCCCCACGCGGCCATCCGGTCGATGTCCGCGCTGCCGACCATCTCCAGGTGCTCGAGCCGGTGCCGGCAGGCGCGCACCGCCGCCACGCCCAGCTCGTCGACCACCGCGCCGACGGCGTCGAGCACCTGCCGTACCGCGGCGTCGCCGATCACGTGGAAGCCGGCCTGGATCGATGCCTCCGTGCAGGCGCGCACGTGATGGACCAGCGACGCCGTCTCGAAGCGGAGAGCTCCCGATGTCTCCGGTCGGTCCGTGTAGGGGTCGCTCAGCGCCGCGGTGTGCGACCCGAAGGCGCCGTCGCAGAAGAGGTCTCCCCCGGCGCCCGCCAGCCCGAGCTCCCGGACCACCTCCAGTCCGCCGCGCTCGGCCAGCTCGCCCCAGTAGCCGATGACTCGCGGGCCGGGCTCTGCCGTGAGCGCGAGCAGGTCGGCGAGGTCGTCGGCGCTGGACACCTCGGGCCCGGCCATCTCGTGCAGGCTGCCGATGCCCAGACCTGCGGCCGCGCCGAGGGTGGCGCGCTGCGCCGTGCGGCGCTGCTCCGGGGTCACCGCTCCGTAGGCGGCCCTGCGGGCGGCATGGTGGGCGTCGAGCCGCAGCTGCCCGTCCGGGGAGAAGCCGGGCAGGTCGGCGATGCCGGGCACGAGGTCGAGCAGCGCGGTGGAGACCGTCGCCGAGTGCACGTCGACCCGCGCCAGGTACGCCGGCCGGTTCCCGACAACGGCGTCGACGTCGGCGCGGGTGATCCCCCGGCCCTCGG
Source organism: Actinomycetota bacterium (assembly GCA_030773535.1). Taxonomy (GTDB): domain Bacteria; phylum Actinomycetota; class Actinomycetes; order Mycobacteriales; family Geodermatophilaceae; genus Blastococcus_B. Next base: position 10,393 of record JALYMS010000065.1, read on the forward strand.
GCCAGCCGGTCTCGTCCCAGCCGGTGCCGAGCACGATCCCCGTCGGTACCGCGGCCGCATGTGCCGCGACCGCCCGCACTGCAGCGGCAACACTGACGCTCGAGTGGAGGTCGAGACCGGTGAGGGCCAGGCCGGTGGCGGTGGCGTGCACGTGGGCGTCGACGAAGGCGGGCGTGAGCAGTGCCCCCTCCCCCGCCAGGCGACGATCGGCGGATGGCACGTCCGCCTCGCTCCCCACCCAGGCGATGCGGCCGTCCACGATCGAGATCGCCCGGCCGGGTCGGTCGCCGATCGTCACGTCCGTGACGAGCAGACTCATCCGGTCACGCAGGGGTCGACAGGGCCTGTGTGCCGCACGCGCGGGTCGATGAGCGACCGGACTCCCTGGTTGTATCGGTAGAGCTCCAGGGCCAGGTCGGCGTGACCCGGGGTGTAGCCGTTGCCGACCAGCATGGTCACGTCCGCCGCCATCCCCTCAGCGCCCAGCGCCGCCGCCGGGAACGACGTGGCCATGGAGAAGAAGACCACGGTGCCCCCGTTCCGGGTGGCCAGGATCGCCCCGTGTTCGGCGCCGGTCACGTCGACGCAGACGACGGTGACGTCCGCCGGGGTGCTCACCGCCGCCGCCACGGCCAGCGGGTCGATGGCGTCGGCGACCACGACCCGGTCGGCCAGCCCGGCGCTCCGCAGCGCTACGGCCTCGGCTTCGGTGCGGACGAGGCCGGTCAGCTCCGTCGCCCCCGCGGCGCGGGCGGCGGCCAGGCTCAGGCAGCCCGACTTGCCGGCGGCGCCCAGGACGACGACCGAGCGGGCCCGTTCCCGCGCGACGACCCGGGTCGTCGCGGCCGGCGCCCCGCACACGTCGAGGACGGCCAGCGACACCTCGTCGGGGAGGTCGTCGGGCAGCACGGCGGCGATGGAGCGGGCGAACAGGATGGCGGTACCGGCGGCGGGCACCTGCTCGGAGCGGCCGTCCCAGCCGGCCAGGCCGTCGGTGATCCGCAGCGGCGTGAGCGTCAGCGAGACCAGCGTGGCGACGCGCCGGCCGACCTCGAGGCCCAGCGGGGACTCGGGGCCGACGGCGTCGACGACGCCGATCAGCATGCCGCCCGACCCGGTGACCGGGTTCTGCATCTTGCCCCGGGCGCCGACGATGTCGAGGACTGCGGTGCGGACGGCGTCCCCGTCGCCGGAGCAGGCCTCGGAGAGCTGCCGGAAGGAGGCGGCGTCGAGGTTCAGCCGCTGTACCGAGATGCGCACCTCGTCGGGCCCCGGCGTCGGGTCGGCGTCCAGCCGCTGCGCCGCCTGCGGCAGCACTCCGGCCGGTTCCAGCACCCGGTGCACGCCGAGTGCCCGTTCCGCCGCTGTGTGCACCGATCGCTCCGTCTCACTCGTTCGACGCAGGAGAACCTATCGCATTCTCGCTCTTCAGCCGAAGATTATCCCGTAAGGTCACCCGCGTTGCGGAGAACCGTGACGACGAGGCAAGGAGCGGCGGCGTGCTCGAACAGCCCTACGAGTACACGGCGTGGGAGCTCGTCGAGCCCGACTGGCGGCGGCTGCCCGGCTTCGCCGACGTGACGGACGAGCACTGGCGCAGCGCCCAGTGGCAGCGCGTCAACTGCGTGAAGAACCTCCGCCAGCTGCGGGGTGTCTACGGCGACCTGCTCGACGAGTCCTTCTACGCCGACGTCGAGGTCGACCAGACCGACCGGGCCACGATGTCGCTCCTGCTTCCGCCGCAGATGCTCAACACGATGGTCCCGCACGAGGTGCCGTCCACCGCGGCGATGCTCGCCGACCCGGTGCGCCGGTACATGCTGCCTGTCGCCTCCGACCGGCTCCCCGGCGCGGCCGCCAGCCACCCGTACGCCGCCCGCGACTCGCTGCACGAGCACGAGATGTGGGCTGTCGAGGGCCTGACCCATCGCTACCCCACCAAGGTGCTGGCCGAACTGCTCTCCACCTGCCCGCAGTACTGCGGCCACTGCACCCGCATGGATTTGGTGGGCAACTCGACCCCCGCCGTCCCGAAGCTGAAGTTCGAGCTCAAGCCGGTCGACCGGCAGACCGCGATGCTCGACTATCTGCGCGCCACCCCGGGCGTCCGCGATGTCGTCGTCTTCGGTGGCGACGTCGCCAACCTGCCGTTCAAGAACCTCGAGGCGTTCGTCACCGGGCTGCTGGAGATCGAGTCGGTCCGCGACATCCGGCTGGCGTCCAAGGCCCTCATGGGGCTCCCCCAGCACTGGCTGCAGGACGACGTCGTCGAGGGCATGACGCGGCTGGCCACGACCGCCCGCTCGCGGGGCGTCTCCCTCGCGGTGCACACGCACGTGAACGCTGCCCAGTCGGTCCCGCCGCTGGTCGCCGAGGCTGCCCAGGCGATGCTGGTGGCCGGCGTCCGGGACGTGCGCAACCAGGGCGTGCTGCTGCGCGGGGTGAACGACTCCGCGAACCGGCTGCTGGACCTGTGCTTCGCGCTGCTCGACGGCGCCGGCATCACGCCCTACTACTTCTACATGTGCGACATGATCCCCAGCGCCGAGCACTGGCGGGTGTCGCTGGCGCAGGCCCAGACTCTGCAGCACGACGTCATGGGGTACCTCCCGGGCTTCGCGACGCCGCGGATCGTCTGCGACGTGCCCTACGTCGGCAAGCGCTGGGTGCACCAGGTTGCCGAGTACGACCGCGAGCGCGGGATCAGCTACTGGACGAAGAACTACCGGACCGGGATCGAGCGCACCGACGAGGCCACACTGGACCGCCGCTACACCTACTACGACCCGATCGGCACGCTGCCGGAGAGCGGACAGGCGTGGTGGGCGGAGCGCGAGCACGATCCGGTGGCCGCCGAGCTGAGAGCCGCGAGCTCCCGGGCCGCCTCGGCCGCCGACCTCCTCGGCTGAGGCCGCGCCGCCGGCCGTGGTCGAATGGCGGCCGGCGGAGCGGACGGCGGGGGGACGCGTGGCGAGCTGGCGGATGAACGCGGTGGCGCTGGTTCTCCGGGCGACCCATCGGCCGACCTGGACGACCGCCGAGCGGGGACGGCGCAAGCTCGCGGCGCCCAAGCGGGAGGCCCCGCCGCCCCGCCGGCTGAAGCGCCGGCACGACGTCTCGCAGCGCACCGTCGAGGGCTTTCCCTGCTGGACCGTGCGGCCGCGGACGGAGCCGGTCGCCGCCGCTGTCTACCTGCACGGCGGGGCCTACCTGGCCGGCATCGCGCCCCAGCACTGGACCCTGATCGGGCGGCTGGCCGACGCCGGGGTCCGGGTCGAGGTTCCGCTGTACGGGCTGGCTCCGCAGCACACCTACCGCGACGCCTACCGCTTCGTCTCCGCCGTCTACCGGCAGCTGGCCCCCGAGGCGCCACCCAGCGGCCTCGTCCTGGTCGGTGACTCCTCCGGCGGGGGCCTGGCACTGGGCGTGGCCCAGGACCTCCTCGCCGACGGCGGATCCCGTCCGGATCGGCTCGTGCTGATGTCGCCGTGGCTGGACCTGACGCTGAGCCATCCGCAGATGCCGGCGTACGAGCGCATCGACCCGTGGCTGGCGCGCCCCGGGCTGGTGGAGGCGGGCTTGGCCTGGGCCGGCGGGGACGACCCCACGGCCGCCCGGCTCAGTCCTGGGAACGGCCCGGTTGCGGGGCTCCCGCCGATGTGGCTGTTCGCCGGCACGCGGGAGATCGCCTGTCCGGACGCGCTGGACCTCGCCGCCGCGGCGTCGGCCGCCGGCGTGCAGGTGCGGCTCACCGCGGTCGACGGGGCGTTGCACGTCTATCCGCTGCTGCCCGCGCCTGAGGGCGCCGCCGGTGCGCGGGCCGTCGTCGCGGCGGTGGCCGGGCGCTGAGCGTCGGGCGTCAGCGTCGGCGGCGGGCCAGCGCCTTCAGCCGGTTGAGCGGCGTCCGCTTGAGCGCCTTGGGCTCGCGTCCGGTGGCCCGGAGGGTGTCCTGCACGGCCGCCACCTCCGGCGTGGGGGCGGTGCCGCCCAGGTGGGCCGGCAGCCACCAGCGGTCGTCCGGGCCGGCCGGGACGTCGGCATAGCTGCGCTGGGCGTCGTCCAGCAGCGCCTCCATCGCCGCCTTGAGGCGGCGCAGCAGCACCTGCGGCTTCTCCCCCGGCTCGGGGACGATCGGCTCTCCGAGGATCACGGTGACCGGCACGCCGCGGCGCAACACCACCTTGTGGCCCTTGGTAGCGATGCGCTGCCCGCCCCAGACCGCGGCCGGGAGGATCGGCACGCCGGCGTCGATCGCCATCCGCGCGGCGCCGGCCTTGATGTCCTTCACCGTGAAGCTGGTACTGATCGTCGCCTCGGGGAAGATCCCGACGACCTCGCCGTCCTTGAGTGCGCGGACCGCCGACTCGAAGGCCGCCGTTCCCGCCGTCCGGTCGACCGGGATGTGCTTCATGGCGCGCATAGCCGGACCGGCCAGCCAGTGGTCGAAGACGGCGGCCTTGGCCATGAAGCGCACCAGCCGGTGCCGCGGCAGCGCGACCAGGCCGAGGAAGGTGAAGTCGAGGAAGCTGACGTGGTTGCTGGCGATGATCGCGCCGCCACTGGTCGGGAGGTGCTCGGAGCCGCGGACGTCGAAGCGGAACCGGAAGAGGCGGTACACGACGAGGCAGAGCCGGACGAGGAACCGGTAGGGCCGGTCGCGCGGGTCCGGGGAGGGTCCGAACAGGTCGCGGCGGACGACGTCGCCCCAGCTCGCCGTGTACATGGGCCGGACCCTAACCGGTGGCGTCGCGGCCCGCGCCGGAGGCGTCGGGCGCCTGACCAGCCGTGACGGCGACGGCCGCCCGGACGACGGCCGCCAGGTCGCCGGTCTCGCGGTGCACGCGGCGCTGCAGGTCAGCACCGGTGCCCCGGCTCAGCAGGGTGGCCAGGCCGTCCGCGACGCGCTGCTCATCGCCGGCGTCGGCCAGCGCCGGCCGGACGTGCGCCAGCAGGGCGGCCAGGACGTCGGCCGCGGGGGTGGGTCGGCCGGTGAGGGGGTGGACCAGGTTGCCGGTGAGGCCGGATCGCCCGGCCCGCCAGGCGGCGAGCCGCAGGACCTCGGGAGCGACCTCCGGGGGCGGACGGCCGTCGCGCGCGTCCCGGGCGGCAGTCTCCACCAGGCCCCGCACCAGCCCGGCGAGGGTGACTGCGTCTTCGACGTGCAGCGCGACGTCGGCGGTCCGCACCTCGACGGTGGGCCACTTCTCCGACAGCCGGGCGTCGAAGTAGACCTGCCCGGCATTGAGGACGGTGTCGGTGGCGAGGATCGAGTCGACGAGCCGGTGGTACGCGGCGGCGTCCGGGAACACGTCGGTCGGTCCGGCCGACGGCCATCGCCGCCACACCTGGGAGCGGTAGCTGGCGTAGCCCGTGTCCTCCCCCTGCCAGAACGGCGAGTTGGCGGTCAACGCGGTGAGCACGGGCAGCCACACGCGTATCCGGTTGAGGACGGCGACGCCCTCGTCCTCGTCGGTGACGGAGACGTGTACGTGGCAGCCGCAGGTGAGCATCTCCCGGGCGGGAAGCCCGAAGACGTCGAGCATGCGGGCGTACCGCTCACCCTCGGTGGGGATCGGTTCGACAGCCAGCGGTGAGGTGGCCAGCGCGGCAACGCGGGCACCGACCGACGCGGCGGCGGAGTCCGCCCGGGCCCGCCAGTGCCGCAGCTCCGCATCCACCTCGGTGAGGCTGGCGCAGACCGCCGTGCCGAACTCGAGCTGCTGCGCCTTGAGCTCCGGCACGAGATGGGCGGCGGTGGACTCGTCGGCGGGCCAGTCCTCGCGTTCGGCGCGGTCGTGCTCCTCGACGTCCTCACCCTCCCCGCGCCGGGCGGCGATCTCGAGTGCGTCGGGTCCGAGCGGCACCGGCCGGCCCGACGGATCGACGACGAGCAGCTCCTCCTCGACGCCCACCGTCCGCATTCGTCGATGATCGCGACCGGACGGCGGACCCGCGAAGCGGATCAGCGGAACTGACCCGGTCGGTTACGGCCCGAGGTCCAGCCGTTATCCCCAACATTCAACCACCTCGTTCAACGGGACCTTCGGTCCCGCTCCTCCTGGTCACCACCCGACGCCAACGCCCCCTCCTGCGATTACTGACCCGGCGCCCGCAGGGCGCCGTGGGGCGGCAACGGCAATGGACCACAACGGCAGAGCGCGGATTTGTTGGGGATAACGGTAGTATTCGGTCATGCCCCGTGGGTGGCAGCAGCCGTTGCCCGAGATGCCCTCCCCTCCCCCGGCGCGTGCCTGGCGCCGGCTGGAGGTGCCGGAGGGGTACGCGCCGCAATGGCGGCG
>JALYMS010000066.1 GCA_030773535.1 Actinomycetota bacterium
GTCGGGACGCCGTAGAAGGCCCGGAAGTAGAGCGAGGCAGCGTCGAGCAGCATGGTCGTCACGCCGGCGGACGGTAGCGGTCGGGTTCGAACGCGGGGATCAGCGGTCGGCCTGGCTAGTCTGCGCGTGTGGTGACCGCGAATCCCTCGACCGATGCGCTCGTGACGATCGACCGGGTGCACGCTGCGCGCGAGCTCGCCGCGGACGGCGGGATGGACCTGTTGGTGCTCACGCCCGGCTCGGACCTGCGCTATCTCTCCGGCTACAACGCACACGCCATGGAGCGGTTGACCGCGCTGGCCGTGCCCCGCTCGGGCGAGCCTTTCCTGGTGGTACCGCGGCTGGAGGCGCCGATGGTCGACGCCGGCCCCGCCGGGAGCCTCGGCCTGGAGGTGCTGGCCTGGAACGAGACGGACGACCCGTTCGCGCTGCTTGCCGGTGCCGCGACCGCCCGGCTCGGGACGGCGCCCGCGCGGGTGGGAGTCGGCGCCCGGACGTGGGCCGAGCACGCCCTCGGCGTCCAGCGGGCGCTGCCGGGCTCGACGCTGGAGCTGGCGAGCCCGGTGCTGGACCGCCTGCGCAGGGTCAAGTCGGCGGCTGAGGTCGAGGAACTGGCGCTGGCCGGTGCCGCGATCGACCGGGTGCACGCCCGGATGGCCGAGTGGGTGCGGGTCGGCCGCACGGAGGCCGAGGTGGGCGCCGACATCGCGGCGGCGATCCTCGCCGAGGGGCACGTCGGGGTCGACTTCACGATCGTCGGGTCGGGGCCGAACGGAGCCAGCCCCCACCACGAGCTGTCGGGGCGCACGGTCGAGGCCGGCGACCTCGTCGTCGTCGACATCGGGGGCGAGACGGCGACGGGCTACCGGTCGGACTGCACCCGCACCTACGTCGTCGGGGGGTCGGCGAGCGCCGAGGTTGCCGAGTGGTACGCGGTGCTGCAGGCGTCGCAGGAGGCGGCCACCGCCGCCGTCCGGCCGGGGGTGACGGCGCAGGAGATCGACGCCGTGGCCCGGACCGTCATCGACGACGCCGGCTGGGGCGAGCACTTCATCCACCGCACCGGGCACGGCATCGGCCTGGACACCCACGAGGCGCCCTACATCGTGGCGGGCAACGACCTGCCGCTGGAGGCCGGCATCGCGTTCTCCGTCGAGCCGGGCATCTACCTGGCGGGGCGCTGCGGCGCCCGCATCGAGGACATCGTCGTCTGCACCGAGGACGGCGTCCGCACGCTCAACGACGGTCCCCGTGAACTCGCCGAACTCGCCGGCTGAGGCCGGCGGCGGAGGTTCCGCCGACGTCGACCGCGCGCTGCTGGCGGCGCTGGCCCGGGACGGCCGGGCGAGCTTCACCGATCTCGCCGAGCGGGTGGGCCTGTCGGTCTCGGCGGTGCACCAGCGCGTCCGGCGGCTGGAGCAGCGAGGGCTGATCACCGGCTACTCCGCCGGAGTCGACGCGACGGCGCTCGGGCTGCCGCTGACGGCGTTCGTGTCGATCACGCCGATCGACGTCGCCCAACCCGACGACGCACCCGCCCGCCTGGCCCACCTGAGCGCCATCGAGGCGTGCCACTCGGTGGCGGGGATGGAGAGCTACATCCTCAAGGTGCGGGTCGCCTCGCCCGATGCGCTGGAGCACCTGCTGCAGCAGATCCGGGCGGCGGCGAACGTCACCACGCGGACGACAGTCGTGCTCTCCACCTTCTACGAAAACCGTCCGCCTATCTGACCTTTCCGCGGGGTCCGGAGCCGGGCGATCGTCGTTGAACTGCTCGAGGAGGCGCCATGGCGGTCACCGGTAAGCAAGCGCGCAAGCGCCTATCGGCCCTCATCGCGGAGGTGAACCACGACCACGTGGCGGTCGAGATCGTCGCCGAGAAGGGGACCGCCTTCTTGGTCTCAGCAGACGAGTACCGGTCGGTGAAGGAGACGGTGTACCTCCTGCAGTCGCCGAAGAACGCCCAGCGCCTATGGGAGAGCCAGGCTGAGGTGCGGAATGGCGTCGTGGAGCGGCATGAACTCATCGAGTCAGAATTGCCTTCACCGGGCACAGCGGGGACGACTACGTCAGCTGGGCCGACGACCGAAGACCCTAGAGCGCATCAACCGACTGATCCAGGAAGCCGCCCGCGAACCGGGCAGCGGCACGGGTGAGCCCGAGCGGCTCAGTGGCGACCTCTCCGGCTTCTGGTCCCGCCAGATCGATCAGGAGCACCGGCTGCTCTACACCGTCGCGTCCGATGAGCTGGTCGTCGTCCAAGGGGTGAGCGCGTCATGCTGCCGCCTGGACATGACGTCGAACATATGTTCGGATGGCAGTGTGCGATGGGAAGCCCAGCGGATCGACGTCGAAGAGGCGTCAGCGCTGCCCGGCATGCCGAGCATCCGGGGGCTGCTGCGCAGCGTCCAGGTGCCCGAGTTCCCCGGGTTGACCTTCTACGAGGTCCGGTCCAGGAGCGCGCTGAATCATGTGCCGCGGGAGTCGGCCATGCCTTTCCCATGGACCATCAATCCCTATAGGGGTTGCAATCATTCCTGCAAATATTGCTTTGCTCGGAAAACGCATGAATGGCTCGAGTTCGACTCCGGTCGCGACTTCGACACTCAGATCGTCGTCAAGACGAACCTCGTCGACGTCCTCCGCAAGGAACTTGCCCGGCCGTCGTGGAAGCGCGAGCACGTGGCACTCGGCACCAACACCGACCCGTACCAGCGGGCCGAGGGCCGCTACCGCCTGATGCCTGGGGTCATCCGGGCGCTCGCTGACTCCGGCACGCCGTTCTCGATCCTCACCAAGGGGACGCTGCTCCGCCGCGACATCCCACTGCTGGTGGAGGCGGCGAACCAGGTTGCGGTTGGGCTCGGCGTCTCGATGGCGATCTGGGACGACGACCTCCACCACGCCCTTGAGTCCGGAGTGCCGACACCGAGGGCCCGGCTCGATCTGGTCCGCGCGCTCACCGACGCCGGGCTGGCCTGCGGCGTCTTCCTCGCCCCGGTCCTGCCCGGCCTCACCGACGACGTCGACCAGCTCGACGCCGCGATCGGGGCCATCGCCCGTGCCGGCGCCACCGGCGTCACCGTCATCCCACTCCACCTGCGCCCCGGCGCCCGTGAATGGTTCATGGCCTGGCTGACCGAGGCCCATCCGGAGCTGGTGACGCGGTACCAGCAGCTCTACGCCCGCCGAGCTTACGTGCCGGCCGAGTACCGCACCTGGCTGGCCCAGCGCGTCGGACCGATCCTCGCCGCGCACGGGCTGGACCGGCAGAAGGGCGGTGCGGCCCGCAAGGTCGACGCAGCCCTCTCCACCGGAGTCCCCGGCGACGCCGAGGTCGGCTTTCCGGCCGGCAGCCTGCCGACCGGCGGCATTCCCGGGGTACGGCCCAAGGCAAAGACGGTGCCCGCCCGCGGTCCTGCGCCGGTCGACGCCGGCGAGCAGCTCACCCTTGTCTGAGTGAGGCAGGAAGGGGCGATTCGGGTGGGAAAGTCGTCACAGGCGCTGAAGCCGGCGTAGGCAACGGCGGGCGTAGTCGGGTTCGACCGTCCAGCAGGTGGCCACCTCCCACGCCAGCGCGGCCGTTCGCAGAAACTGCCTGTCCCCGCTGGTTGACGGGTCAGCCAGGGCGTCGTCGGGGAGCGCGGCCAAGTCGAAGGCTGGCACGTCGACGCGCGCCTCGTCCCAGTCGATGATTCCTACGCCGTCGTCGTCGATGAGGACGTTGCCCGGGCCGAGGTCACCGTGCACCACGCACTGCCGCTCGGGAGACGCCGCGGTCGCGGGTTGGGCGAGTAGGGCCCGCCAGCAGGCCCGCACCAGTGCCACCGCGTCGGGAGGCATCGCAGTCAAATCCACGTCCGCACCCCGGGGTGGCCTGGAGCAACTGCGTCGCGCCGGCTGATCCCGGACGCTGCGGCCAGCTACGGGTGACTTCATGGACTGTGCTGATGGCGGCCGCCACCCGCTGCCATTCGTCGGTGGTGTGTGGCGGTCGGCCGGGTAGGAAGGACTGCACGACCACGCCCTCATGCGCGCGGTCGCCGCCGCCGGCTGGTGCCACAGCCGGGACGCGCACCCCGGTCTCGGCGAGAGCCTCGAGAAGGTCCAGCTCCCAAGCCAGGGACGCCGCGGAGCGGGACGACACCTTCACCACCAGTCGTTGCTCAACACGGCGAGCGGCGAAGACCTCCGCACGTGCACCGCCGGCAAGCACACTCGTCACCTCCATACCCGGCCATGCGGCCACGTCCGGAAGACGACCGGCGGTCACCCTGCCTCCTCGAATCGCTCCTAGGGCCTCTGACCGTAAGGCTCTGTCGCTGCCTGTGCTTCGATGCGTTCGACGGCGCGCGAGCGCCCTGCCCGGCCGCGCCTGCGCGCCTCTCACTCCGGCTGCTCGACCGGCTCAGTTGACTGCCCCTGCGGCCCTCCGGCGAGCTCGATGAGGACGGCGACTCCATCCCGGTCCGGCGACACCATCCAGCCGCGCCGCGCAGAACACGTGGCCGGCGATTCGTCGTCCGGCAGGCGACCGGATGGGTGTCAGAACGGCGTGCTCCCGTCAACGACGGCGGTGCTCGTTGAGCGGCCGCCCGTGCAGGAGGACGTCGACATCGGGGCCAAGTTCATGCTGTACGTCGTACGCCAGGGTGAGCAGTTCCCGCGCCGCCCCGGTCTCGGCGCGCAGGCTCTCCTCGGTGTCCGGTTCTTCACGAACCCAGCGCCCGGACAACACCTCCTGCCGCTCCAGCCACGCGGCCAGCCGCCCGGCCAACTCGTGGGAGAGGCCGACTTCCGCCGGGTCCAGCTCGTCCACGCCCCTCACGCCGGGCGAGCGGTTCACGAACACGGAGTTGTACCCGTAGTCCCAGTCGAGCGAGATGACCGTGGGCGGACCGGTGTAGCTCTCGGGGGATGGGTGTGTTGGCTCCTTTCTGCGAGATCGTCGGCGCGTCACGCGCTCACCTTCGCAGTTCGGTGACCCCGACGCGGGTCAGTTGTGGGCAGCAGCAACTCGACCGTGATGCCGCATCGAGGTGCGACCCGAAGAGCGGGCATGGCCGAGGGCGTCCGGCGGACCGGCTGCACCAGTCGCTACGACGCAGAGCGCCAGCTACACCAGGCGTCTCGTTGACTGGGCGCGCCTGCGCCTCCGCCGTCCCGAGGTGCGTCAGGCTCACTCCAGGCGACACGGTGTTCCCACCGAGGCCTCCGACTTGCGCTCATCAGTCGCACCTTGCTGCCGTACTCACCCTTATCTGAGCCCGGTCAGCCCGCCAGGCGGGAGGACCGGTTCACCGCGCGCGCCGCCCGAACCACGCCCCGCGACGACACCGGCGGCGCACCCGCAGCCAGCGCCAGCCGGCGATAAGAGTCGTAGGACAGCTCCCGGTAGGCCAGTGCCAGCTCCTCCACCTGGTCCCGGCGTGACGGTGGAACCGTGGCCCGCAGGTGCTGGGCGGTCCGGACGGCGTGCTTGGCGAACGTCACCTGCAGCGCCTGGTTGGACAACCGCCCACCAATCCGCGAATCCATCCCGGGCCCCCGGCGCAGCGCCGGCAGCACCCATGGACTGCCCGCCAGCGCCGGGAAACGCGCCCGCACCGCCTCCCAGGCGTGCCAGGCGGTCAACGCCCCGGGCACCGCCCACTCGCCGTCGTCGGTCGAGATCAGCAGCCGCCGCGCGGTGGCGTGCACCTGGTCGCGGCGCAGCGACCGGAACTGCCCGACCGGTGCCGGCCAGCCCAGCGCGATCGCACACCAGGCGACCGCCCGCAGGTGCTCCGGGTCCTCGCTGCGCACCTGGGTCAGCGCCCGAAGATCCAGCTCGGGCGGGTCCGGCTCGGGGGTAGGGACCGACGGCAGCGCAATCCCGCCGTAGCGGGCGACCTTGCTGTACAGCGCCACCGTGGCCGGCTTCCAGCCCC
>JALYMS010000067.1 GCA_030773535.1 Actinomycetota bacterium
GCCTTCTACCGGCTTCCGGAGAAGACGACGTTCGAGAAGTGGCGGGAGCGCACCCCGCCCGACTTCCGGTGGGCGGTGAAAGCCAGCCGGTTCCTCACCCACATCAAGCGGCTGCGTGAGCCAGAGGAGCCGGTCGCCCGGCTCATGGAGCGGGCCGCGGGTCTCGAGGAGCGGCTGGACGCAATCCTCCTGCAGCTGCCGCCGACGCTGAAGGCCGACGCCGACCTGCTGCGTGAGTGCCTCGCCCAGTTCCCCGCCGGCACCCGCGTCGCCGTCGAACCGCGGCACGTGAGCTGGTGGACCGACGAGATCCGCGCGCTGCTGGAGCGCTACGGGGCGGCCCTGTGCTGGGCCGACCGCGACGAGCAGCCCATCGCCCCGCTGTGGCGTACTACCGACTGGGGTTACCTGCGCTTCCACCACGGATTCGAGGCGTGGCGGTACCGGCCCCAGACGCTGGAGCTCTGGGCCGAACGACTGGCGGGCACCTGGGCGGACCAGGAGGACGTCCTGGTCTACTTCAACAACGACCCGGGTGGCGCCGCGACGATCGACTCGGTGATCTTCGCCGAGGCCGTTCGCCGCAGCGGACGGACGACGACCCGCGTGCCGACCGCCGACCAGGCGACCGGCTTGGCGTGGCTCCCCGACCAGAAGACCCCTGGGCTGCCCGCGCCTGCCTGAGGCCCGACCCGACACAGCAGGGCCCCGCTCGAAGGAGCGGGGCCCTGCTGTTCTTCGACCTTCCGAGGCGTCAGTCGTCGTCCGAGCCGGACTCGCCCCGCTCATCGGCCTTCTCGGCGTCCTCGCGGGCCTGCTCGGCGGCCTTCTCGGCGTCCTCCCGGGCCTGCTCGGCAGCTTCCTCGGCGGCTTCGCGGGCCTCCTCCTGAGCCTTGCGCGCCTGCTCGGCAGCCTCCTCCTGAGCCTCGCGGGCCTCCTCTTCAGCCTCGCGCGCCTGCTCGGCCGCCTTTTCGGAAGCCTTGCGCGCCTCCTTCTCGGCCTTCTCGGCGTCCTTGCGGGCCTCCTTCTCGGCCTTGTCGGCGTCCTTGCGGGCGTCCTTCTCCGTCTTGTCGGCGTCCTCGCGGACTTCCTCGCCGGCCTCGGCAGCCACCCGAGCCGGGTCGTCGGAGTCGTCGGGGCTGTCGGTGTCGGGCGCGTCAGGCGCGTCGGGACCGTCCTCCGGCCCGTCGATCCCGGAGTCGTCGGTCTCGGGAAGGTCACCCGGTCCGTCGAGGCCCGAGTCGTCGGTCTCGACGTCGTCGGCGGAGTCGGGCAGGTCGAACGGGGACACCGTCTCGATCGCGGCCGCGAACGGGTCCTGCACCGAGGCGGGCAGCGCGCCGACTGCACCAGCGCCGGTGACACCGGCCACGGCGATGCCGAGGCCCGCGGTGGCCTGCGCGACAGCGCCGGCGCCGGCGATCTTGGCCGCGACCGCGGCGATACCTTCGAACAGCAACATCTGGGTGCTCCTCCGAGCGTCGTCGATCACAGGGATCGGTCGATCCGTTGCCGCTACATCGGCGCCCCGGGCCGTCTTCCCGAGTACTGCCACCCGGAAGGGTCACCGGGTGGTGTCACCTCTCAGAGGGCGGCGGGATCCTCGGCGTGCCGTACCCCGAGCTGCTCCGCGGCCTCGCCCAGCACCGTCTGCACGGCGAGGGTGTCGCCCAGCGGCATCACGGCGCTCTCCGTGCGCCCCACCCGCAGGCACTCGTTCACCTCGACCAGCTCGTGGAAGTACCCGGTGCCGGTCTGAGCACGGGTGATCGTCTCGGGCTCCGCGCCGTCGCGGTGCAGCACGATCGTCTGCGGATGGTGGAACCGCGGCAGGACGTCGATCCAGCCCCCCGTGCCGAGCACGCGGGCCGAGCCGGGCAGCGGCTGCCGCAGCGAGGTGACCAGCGCGGCCGTGCGGCCGTCCCCGTGGTCGAGGAGCACGGTCGCCTCGGCGTCGACACCCGAGGGGAACAGCGATCCGGCGGCCACCACCCGCTGCGGGTTGCCGAGCAGCATCTGCGCGAAGGAGACGACGTAGACCCCGAGGTCCAGCAGCGCGCCGCCGCCCAGGGCCAGGTCGAACAACCGGTCGGTCGGGTCGTACTCGCGCGCGATCCCCAGATCGGCCTGAACGGTGCGGACCTCGCCGATCGCGCCGTCGGCGACGAGATCCCGCAGAGCGAGGACGGCGGGCTGGAAGCGCGTCCACATCGCCTCCATGGCGAAGACGCCCGTCCGCCGGGCCAGGTCGACCACCTCGGCCGCTCCCGCGGTGGTCGCGGTGAACGACTTCTCGACGAGCAGCGCTCTGCCGGCGCGGAGCGCCCCGAGTGCGACGGCGTGGTGCTGGGCGTGCGGCGTCGCCACGTACAGGACGTCGACGTCCGGGTCGGCCAGGAGCTCGGCGTAGGAGCCGTACGCGCGCTCGATGCCGTGCCGGGCGGCGAAGGCTTGGGCGCGCTCCAGCGACCGGGAGCCGACGGCGACCGCCCGCGCCCCTTCCACCAGGGCGAGGTCGGAGACGACTCCCTCGGCGATTCGGCCCGGCCCGACGATGCCCCACCGGATGTCGTCCATGGGCGAGACGCTAGTGGGGCGCGGCAGACTGCGATCGTGGCAGTGCTGATCGACACCCCGGTCTGGCAGTGGCGTGGGCGGCGCTGGTCGCACCTGGTCAGCGACGTCTCCTACGAGGAGCTGCACGCCTTCGTCGTCCGAGAGCTGGGCATTCCGCGGCGCGCGTTCCAGGGCGACCACTACGACATCCCGGAGGACCTGTACGCGGTCGCGGTGGCGGCCGGGGCCGAGCCGGTGGGCGCCCGGGAGCTGCTCAGCCGGCTGCTGGCGGCGGGGTTGCGGGTCCGGAAGACGCGCGGCTCCTGAGCAGGGCGAGCTCCGCGCTCAGGTTGGCGCGCGCCCGCGGCGTCCACTCGCCGGCGACCGCTGGCAGGCGGTAGAGCCGCGGGAGGGCGAGCAGCCGCTCGAGGACGGCGGTCCGCCCGGCGGTGAACTGCTCGTCGGAGAGGTGGCCGTACTCGGCACGGATGGCCGAGGCGTAGGCGGCGTAGGCGTCGGGCGGGCTCGCCAGCACGGCGAGGTCGGCGTCGCAGAGCACGGCGCCGTTCGCGTCGTCGGGCTGGGCGTCGTGACCGGCGGTCAGCAGCACCAGCCGCGCCGCCTCCTCGACGCGCGCCTCGGGCACCAGACCGCGCAGTCCGGCCCGCGCCCGGTCGGCGCTCACCTGCTCGTTGTCCTCCCGCCCGGGGTCGTAGGCGACGTCGTGGTACCAGGCCGCCAACGCCACCGCGCCGGGATCGTCCGCGGCGTCGGCCAGCTCCCCGACCAGCCCCAGGACGGCGGCCAGGTGCGTGAGTCCGTGGTAGCGCCGGTGCGGTTCGCTCCAGGCCCCGACGAGGGCGGACCACTCGGTGCGTGAGGTGGGGGAGTCGCCCGCCAGGGCGGCCCAGGCGTCGAAGGCCACCAGGGAGCCGGCCGGGGCGCTCACCGCACGCCGCAGGTGCGCAGGGTGAGCAGCGCGAGGGCCCGTGCGGCGGTGACCACCTCGATGACCGGCACCTGCTCGCGGGGCCCGTGCGCGAGGTGCAGGTCGCCCGGCCCGTAGTGCAAGGTCGGGATCCCCGCTGCCGCGTACTGGCGCAGGTCGCTGCCCGCGGCGATGGCCCGCTCGGGGAGCAGCCCTCCACCGGCATCGGCGACGGCGTTCCGCACGACCCCCAGCAACGGATGGCCGGGCGGCAGCTCACCGCTGGCGAAGGCGCCACCGATCCAGGCGACCCGCACCGGGTGCCCGGCCAGCCACGGATGCCCGGAGCAGATGGCCGCGATGCCCTCCTCGAAGGCTCGCTGGGCAACGTCGACCGGCTCGCCCAACCGGACGCCGTACCGCCCCTCGGCCACCAGCCGGTCGGGCACCGAACTGGCCCAGTCGCCCGCCGCCAATCGGCCGATCGACAGGCCGTAGGGGAAGCGCTCGCCGACGAACCGCGGATCGGCGTCCAGCTGTCGTTCCGCTTCGAACTCCTGCAGGCCGGACAGCAGGAACGTGAACAGCTCGACCGCGCTGACGCCCTGGTCGCGGTGCGCCGCGTGGGCGGCGTGCCCGG
>JALYMS010000068.1 GCA_030773535.1 Actinomycetota bacterium
TTGGAAGGTGCGGGCGAGGCGGTGGGCGCCGCTGCCGGCGCGTCGGAGGGAGGCGGGTCCTCCGGTGGGCTCTCGAGCTTGAGCGTCCCGTCGGTGAAGCTCGCCGACCACACTCCAACTCCACTACGGGCCGGGCCCTGGACGACCCGGCCGGTCGTGAGGTCGAACGTCGAGAAGTGGCACGGGCACACCACGCTGTCGTCCTCGAGCTCGCCCTCAGCGAGCGAGCAGCCGGCGTGCGGGCAGGTGTCATCGAACGCGTGCACCTCGCCGTCCAGGACCGCCACCGCCACCGCCGTCCCCTCGACGTCGACCGCCACCAGCTCGCCCTCGTCCGGGAGAGCGAAGTCGTCGAATTGCTGCGAGACCACCGGGGGAGCACCCTTCTCTGGTGAAGCGTTCGAGTACATGACGCGCCCTCACGATGTGCTGCTGTCGAGGAGCGCATGCGGACTACCCCACTACTGCCCAGGCACGCTGGTGCCCCCGCCGCGATGGACGTTCCGCCCCACGGGCCCGGTCGTTGGACGCCTGTGAAACAACGACCGGGCCTGAGCGGTTTGTGACTGAGGCCTCGGATCGCCCGGCCCCGAGCTTCGCGATGCACCGCGTCGCGTGCAGGCGTTCGCGGAGGGAGGTTCAGGGTGAGTGCACCGCTGGATGAGGACGCTCCGCCGCTGGCCCGGGTCGCGGTCCGGGCCGTGACCGTCCTCCACTACGCCACCGCCGAATCGGTCAACTACCCGGGGCTGACCGGCGGCGGGACATCGAGGCGGTGATGGGCGCGCTGGCGCGGCTCAGCGGTGAGCTGCAGGAGACCGTCGCGCACCTCAACGACTACCAGACCGACCAGTCGCGGGAGCAACGCCTGACGCAGGTGAAGGGCAGCTCACGAACGCCCGCTTACGTCGTTGGCATCGCCGGTGGGGCACTGGCCGAGGTCCGCGTCGCGGCCGCCCACATGTCCTCCCTGCTCACCGCAGCCGAACTGGCGATGCTCGCGGTGGCCACGTCCGACCCGGACTGAGCCGCGCCTGGCTGTCCACGCTCCACGCAGGCCCGTCGGGTGCGGCAGCAGTGCGGCCGCCTTCGACACCTACGCGCGTACGGCCGGGCGCTTCCTGCCCCGGCTCGGCGGACCGCCGCGCGGTCCGACCTCGGTCCGCGCACGTTTCTGCAGGACAACCGCGACATGCCGACGCCGTGCCAGCGCGGCACAGGGGTAGCGGGACGTCGTGTCCGACTTCCTGGTCGTCATGGGGCTGGCCCTGCTGCCCGCCGTGGCGAACTTCGCCGACGGCGCCGCCGCCGAGGTCGTCGACGTGCCGACCGCACGCTGAGCCTGCGCTGCACCGCGCCGCCCGGATCGTCCGCGTCCTCGTCGTCGTCGGCCTCGGGCTGATGCCGAGGCGCTGGGGGCGACACCCGCGTGGCGGGTCACCTCCCGCGAGCGCCTGGTGCCGCTGTTCGAGGCGCGTCCTTGACCAGAGCCGCGACCTCACCGCCCGACGGGAGGAGCGCGGCGTGCCGGTCGGCCCGGTCCGGACCGTGGTGCAGGCACCCGAGTCGCGGGGAACGGCCGCGCGCGACATGGCCTGGCAGGTGCCCGATCCGCTGCTCGGTGCCGTGCCGCTCGTGGCGAGCCCTATGAAGCCGGACAGAACGCCGCCGGTCGCCCGCCAGCACCCGCCACTTCTGGGCGAGCACACGGCCGAGGTCGTGGGCGAGCTCGGCTACGCCGGGGGTGACGTCGCTCAGCTCGTGGCCGACCGGGTCGTCGTGACCCGCCGCCCGTGCGTAGCCGCGCCGCCCGGCCGGGCGCGCCCGCAGGCGCGTCAGGGCTCCCCTTACGATGCCGCTGTGCTCCCCTCCCTCCCTCTGCTCGCAGCCGGTGCGCAGCAGCGGTCGTCCGCCGACCCCCGGCCGCGCGGATGACCGCGCTCTCGGGCGTGCTGCCCATCACCCTCACGCCGTTCACGGACGACGGGGACGTCGACGAGGGCAGCATCGACACTCTGGTCGAGGACTACGTCGGGGCCGGGGCCCACGGGCTCACCATTCTCGGGATCATGGGTGAGGCGGCCCGCCTCCTCGACGCGGAGCGCGAGCTCGTGCTCCGCCGCTACCTGCGGGCGGTCGCTGGCCGGGTGCCGGTGGTGGTCGGCGTCTCGGCGCGCGCCACCCGGATGTCGCTCGACTACGCCCGCCGCGCCGAGGACGCCGGCGCCGCGGCGGTGATGCTCGCGCCGCCCGACGGCACGAAGAACCTCGACCTCGTCTTCGACCACTTCCGGCAGGTCGCGGAGGCGGTCTCCGTGCCCGTCGTGGTGCAGGACGAGCCGGTCAACACCGGCGTGACCATGCCGGCGCCGTTCCTCGTCCGCCTGATCGACGACATCGAGCGCTGCCGCTACCTCAAACTCGAGGAGACACCCACCCTGCCCAAGATTTCAGCGGTGCGGGAGGGGGCCGTGTCGCCCGTCGGCATCTTCGGCGGACTGGGCGGCCTGTACCTGTACGAGGAGCTGCTGCGCGGGGCGGACGGCATCATGACCGGCTTCGGGTTTCCCGCGGTCCTCGTCCGGACCTACGAGCTGTTCGCCGCGGGCGAGCGAGCGCAGGCACAGGCGTACTTCTTCCGCCACCTTTCGATCATCCGGTACGAGGCGCAGCTCGGCGTGGGCGGCGTGACGATCCGCAAGCAGGTGTTCGCCCGTCGTGGCGCCATTTCATCACCGCACACGCGCTCCCCCGCGCCGCCCGTCGACCAGCTCACGCTGGCGGAGCTCGACGACCTCGTCGCGGTCCTGGGGCTGTGACCTCGTCCGGTGCCGCCCCCGCGTAGCGGCCCGACCGACCGACCGAGAGGACTTCCCTTGCGACTCACCACCCTGCGGAGCGACGGCGAGGAGGTCGCGGCGCTCGTCCGGCCGACCGGAGCGGTGCCCCTGCGGGCGCTCAACGAGGAGTTCGGCACGAGCTGGCGCACGACCGTGCAGTCGCTGCTCGAGCACACCGAGGTGGAGGCGCTGCGCGACTGGGTCGACTCCGAAGGCCGGGCGGCCGCTGAGCGGATCGACGGCCTCGCCCTCGCGCAGGAGCAGGTGGTGCACGCGCCGCTCTACCGTCGGCCACGCAAGATCTGGGGCATCGGGCTGAACTACGTCGAGCACGCCGCCGACCTGTCCGAGACGGCGCCCTCGACGGAGCCCGCCAGCTTCCTCAAGCCGGACACCTCCATCATCGGTCCCGGTGACCCGATCCGGATCCCCGAGCAATCCGAGCGCACCACGGCGGAGGCGGAGCTCGGCGTCATCATCGGCCGGACGTGCCGGAACGTCTCCGAGGAGGAGGCGCCGGGGGTCGTCGCCGGCTTCACGACCATCCTCGACATGACGGCCGAGGACATCCTGGCGCGCAACCCCCGCTACCTCACCCGGTCCAAGAGCTTCGACACGTTCTTCAGCTTCGGCCCGGAGCTCGTCACCGTCGACGAGGTGGCAGACGTCGAGCGGCTCGAGGTCACCACCGACCTCAACGGCGCTCCGCACCGCAGCAACGTCGTGTCGAACATGACGTTCCGTCCATGGTGGCTGGTCGCTTTCCACTCCCGCGTCATGACGTTGCTGCCGGGAGACATCCTCTCTACCGGCACCCCCGGTGCCGCCGTGATCCTCCCGGGTGATGTGGTCTCCTGCCACATCACCGGCTTCCGGTCCCTGTCGAACCCCGTGGAGCAGTAGATGGACCTCGAACTTCGCGACAAGGTCGCGCTCGTCACCGCCGCCAGCAAGGGCCTCGGGCGCGCGACCGCCACGCAGCTGGCCCGCGAGGGCGCGCGCGTGATGATCTCGAGCCGGGGCGAGGAGCAGCTGCGCGCCACGGCCGAGGAGATCCGCGAGGCCACCGGCGCGCAGGTCGAGCACTGCGTCGCAGACGTCTCCGACGCGGACGATCTGGCCCGTCTGCTGGCCGAGACGCAGTCGCGGCTCGGCGGCGTCGACGTCCTGGTCAACAACGCGGGTGGCCCTCCTCCCGGAGGCTTCGACGCCCTCGACGACGAGGCCTGGCAGGCGGCGTTCGAGCTCAACGTCCTGAGCAGCGTGCGCCTCATCCGGGGCGTGCTGCCGCACATGCGGGAGCAGCGGTCCGGCCGGATCGTCACCATCGCCTCCTCGTCGATCAAGCAGCCGATCGAGAACCTGCTGCTGTCGAACACCTACCGGGTTGCCCTCGTCGGGCTGTCCAAGAGCCTCGCCACGGAGTTCGCGCCGGACGGCATCCTCATCAACACGCTGGGTCCGGGGCGGATTGCGACGGACCGCGTCGCCAGCCTGGACGCCGGTCGCGCGTCGGCCGCGGGAACCAGCGTCGAGGAGGTCAGAGCCCAAACCGAGAAGGGCATCCCGCTGGGGCGTTACGGCACGGCGGAGGAGTTCGGCAAGGTGGCCGCCTTCCTCGTTTCGGGTGCCAACACCTACCTCACCGGCCAGGCCTTCCTCGTCGACGGTGGCATGGTCCGCGCCCTCTAGGCGAGGCGGCGGGAGGACGACGCCGCGGAGGGGCGGCCCTCGCCGGCGCTGTCGGGCGCGGGCTGGTCGTCCGTACCGCCGGACCGCCGCCGGCCGATCACGTGCACGACGACGCCGAGGACGATCGCCCCGAGGCCCACGCCGATCGTCAGCGGTGACATGACGAGCAGGGCGAGCGCGGCCACCAGGAAGATCGCCCGCTCCGGCAGGCGCGCCGGGCCGAGCAGCCACGCACCGGTGACGACCGCGAGCGCGGCCACAGCGAGCGCCGACGCTGCGAACGCGACCAGCACGGTGACCAGGCCGCCCTGCATCAGCAGCCCGACGCCGGGCCCGGACAGCACGAAGACGAACGGAACGAGGAACGCCGGCAGCGTGTACTTCCAGGTCAGCCACATCGTCTTCACCGGCGTGCCGCCGGTGATCGCGGCGGCGGCGAACGGCGACAGGGCGGTGGGCGGGGACACCTCGCTGAGCACCGAGTAGTAGAAGATGAACATCGCCACGGCGAGCGGCTCGACGCCGACCTCCTGCAGCGCGGGTCCGATGATCACCCACGAGATGATGAAGCTCGCCGTCACCGGCACGGCCAGGCCCAGCAGCGTCACGGAGATCGCCGAGAACAGGGCCGTGAGGATCAGGCTGCCCCCGGCGAGGTCGACGATGATCCCGGCCAGCTTCAGCCCCAGGCCGGTCAGGGTCATCACCCCGACGATGAGACCTGCGGCGGCCATGACCGGGATGACCGACAGGGCGCCGGTCGCGCCGGCGCCGAGCGCGCTCCAGACGCGCTGCGGCGTCATCCAGGACTCGCGGTCCAGGAAGCTGAGCAGGAACGCGAGGGCCGTCGCGTAGACGACGGCGCGGAACGGCGTGAAGCCCATGACCATGAACAGCACGATCGCGAGCAGCGAGCTGAAGTGGTAGCCGAAGCGGAGCAGGAGCTTGCCCATCGGCTTGTGCTCGACGTCGACGGCGTGGGTCTTGTAGCGCCGGGCGTCCATCTCGATCGCGAGGATGATGCCGAGGTAGTAGAGGATCGTCGGGATCGTCGCCCAGACCAGCACCTCCAGGTAGGAGACCCCGAGCAGCTCGGCGATGATGAACGCCGCCGCACCGAGCGTCGGTGGCGACATGATGGCCCCGATGCCTGCCGCGGCGAGCACTCCGCCGCCGTGCTCCGGGGGGTAGCCGGCGCGTCGCAGCAGCGGCCAGGAGATGCCACCGAGCGTCACGGTGGTGGCGACGCCGGAGCCCGAGACCGTGCCGAGCAGGAAGCCGGCGAGCGTGACCGTGCGGCCGGGCCCTGCAGCCGACTGGCCGAAGGCCGCGAAGGACAGGTCGATGAAGAAGCGCGTGGCTCCGGACGCCGCGAGGACCGCGCCGTAGATGGTGAACAGGATGATGTAGGTCGCCGCCACGTCCGTCGGCACCCCGAACATGCCCTGCGTGCCCATGACGTTGTGGCCGATGAGCCGCTGCACCGAGAACGCCGACGTGGAGAACGGGCCGGGCCAGATCGGTCCGTAGAAGGCGTAGGCCAGGAAGAAGACGACGACCGCGGGCACGATGATGCCCACCGTGCGCCTGGCGGCCTCGAGGACGACGAGCACGGCGAGCGCGCCCATCAGCATGTCGAGCTCGGTCGGCAGGATGGCGCGGCGGAAGAAGGTCTGCCAGTCCGAGATGATGTAGGCGAACGGCACGATCGCCATCGCCGCCAGCAGCCAGTCGAGCACGCCCGGATTGTCGCTGCGGCCCTCGGCCCTGGACTTCTCCGAGCGCCCCCAGCCCCGGTAGACCAGGAAAGTCAGCGACAGCCCGAGCATGAGGAACGAGGGCAGGTAGAACTGCTTGGCCATCGGGTTGAAGACCCAGTACAGCGAGAACAACGACAGAGCGACGCCGGCCACCTGCACGATGTGCAGCGGAAGACCGCTCAGCCGGCGGGCGGGCTTCTCCGCCTCGTACTCGGCGAGCAGCGCGTTCTCGTCGATCGGGACGTCCGGGGCCTCCGCCTGCTGCAGGGGGTCCGCGGTGGAGTGCGTCGGCGGACGGCTGCCCGAGGGGGTAGTAGGAGCGCTCATGGCGGTGCCTGCCTCTCGCACGAAGGAGCCCGATCGGGACTGCTTGCGCTCCGCCACGTCTCGGAGCGGACGGTGGACGTGTCGGGGCGCGGCCGGGTCAGGGGCGAGGTCGGCATCGGTCGGGCGGACAGCAGGACCGGACCGGTCGGCGCGTCCGCGTGCCTGCTGACCTCCGACGCCGCACGGGCGGCGGGTCTCCTACCCACCTGTCGTGGTCGGCAAGACCGCCCGCAGGCGCTCCTGCTCACCGGACGCCGCCCACCTGCAGGACCACCGTGGGGTCGCCGTCGTCGACCAGGCGCCAGAGGTCGACCGGCTCGCTCCCGGGGACGAGCAGCGTGCGCTCGCCGAGGTCCGTGGCGGCGATGGAGAGCTCGTCGAAGGTGGGGGCCCGCTCGGGGTGCGGAGGGGCGACGAAGGCGCGGCGATCACTGTCCGGAGCCGGTCGGGGAGGACCCGGCAGGGCGTAGTACTCCTCCAGCACGGCGAGCTGGTCGGCGGCCAGCTCCTCGAGGGTGAAGCGGCCGCCGGACGTCACCGTGTACCGCTCCTCGGCGAGCGTCCCGTAGAGCGAGTTGCGGTACCGGACGGCGAAGCGGTCGCCGGTCAGCTCCACCAGGGCCAGCACGTCGCCGTCGGAGTCGGTCACCCTCACGGCTCGCCCGTCCGCGCCAGTCTCGCCCCAGCCGGCCGTGCCGACCGCACCCGCGCCGATCGCGAGCGCTGCCAGCGCGAGGGCGGGGGCGGTCCGGAGCCGGCTCACCCCGCCGAGTCGAAGTACTCCTGCGCGCCCGGGCAGGTGTCCATGAACTCGATGTCAGCTGCGGTGCCGGGGTCGAGCTCGGCGGCGGCGGGGTGCACCTTCGTCAACTGCTCCTTGTTCTCGAAGATCGCCTCGGCGATCAGGCGCTGCAGCTCCTCGGGCATGGACGGCGACGCCACGAGCACGTTCGGCGAGGCGATGACGCTGACGGGCTTGGTCTGGCCCTGGTAGGTGTCGGCCGGGATGTCCTCGGCGTAGTAGTAGTCCCCGAACTCCGACTGGAGCTCGTCCTCGTAGTCGCCGTGCGGGATGATCACGAGCTCGCCGCTGCTGGCGAGGTCGACGAGCGCGCCGGTCGGCAGGCCGCCGGACCAGAAGCCGGCGTCGATGGTCTTGTCGCGCAGGGCCTCGACGGTCTCGGCGGCGCCGAGCTGGGCCCGCTCGATGTCGGCCGCCGGGTCGATCCCGGCGAGCTCGAGCAGGCGCAGCGCGAGCACCTCGGTGGCCGATCCGGGTGCGCCGACGGAGACGCGCTTGCCCTTCAGGTCCTCGATGCTCGTGATGCCGGTGCCCGTCGTCGTGATGGGCTGCATGAAGTTGTCGTAGGTGTTGCCTATCGAGCAGACGTCGAGCGGCTCCTCGAAGTCGCCCTCGCCCTCCACGGCGTCCGCGGCGACGTCGCCGACGCTGAACGCGAGGTCGGCCTGCCCGCTCGAGACGAGCAGCATGTTGTCGACCGAGGCGTTGGTCTCCTGGACCGTCGCCGTGTAGCCCTCGACGTTGTCCCCGATCACCGTGGCGAAGCCGCCCCCGAGCGGGTAGTACACCCCCCCGGTGCCGCCGGTCGCGATCGACAGCTGGCCGCCGGGCAGGGCCTCGCCCTCGGCCGCGGGCTCGGCCGCCTCGTCTCCGGCGTCGGTGGTCAGGCCCCCGCCACCGCAGGCGGTGAGCACGAGAGCGCCGGCTGCCGCTCCGGCGAGCAGCCGCCACGACCGGGCGCTCGGCTGCGTGCTCGGCGGGCGGCGGTCGAGCGTACGGGCCCTGCGCGTGCGGGAGGTGTGCGACATCGGACGGTCCTCTCGAAGGGCGGACGGCACGGTCGTGCAGGGCCAGTCATACCGTGCGAGGCGCCCTGCACGTCCTCGGGGGGGGTGTTACGGCTTGGCAACAGGTGCGGCGTTCGTGCGGGCCGTCCGCCTCGGCTGCGAGGTCGGCCCCGGCTACTCTCCCGCGATGAGCGACGACGGGCAGGCCGCGGGACCGCTGGCGGGAGTGCGGGTCGCGGACTTCACGCGAGTGCTCGCCGGGCCCTTCGCCACCATGACCCTCGGCGACCTCGGGGCGGACGTCGTCAAGGTCGAGTCGCTGCAGGGAGACGACACGCGCGGATGGGGCCCGCCGTTCGCCGGCGGCGAGAGCGCGTACTACCTGTGCGCGAACCGCAACAAGCGCTCCCTCGCCGTCGACCTCGACGCACCGGCGGGGCGCGAGATCTGCCGGTCCCTGGTGCAGAGCGCGGACGTGGTCGTGCATAACCTGCGCGCCGCGTCGGCCCGCAAGCTGGGGCTGGACCACGCCTCGGTGCGCGAGCTCCGCCCGGACGTCGTGCACTGCGCTATCTCCGGCTACGGACAGGCCTCGGAGCGGCCGGGCTACGACTACATCCTGCAGGCGGTCGGCGGACTGATGAGCATCACCGGTGAGCCCGGCGGCGCTCCCATGAAGGTGGGCGTGGCGCTGACGGACCTGTTCACCGGCCTGTACGCGGTGATCGCCATCCAGGCCGCGCTGGCCCACCGCGCGCGCACCGGGCAGGGCCAGGCCGTCGACCTCGCGCTGTACGACGCCCAGCTGGCGATGCTCGCCAATGCCGCCAGCAACGTGCTCGTCGGCGGCTCGGACGCCGGGCGGATGGGCAACGCCCACCCCAACATCGTCCCGTACCAGCTGTTCGACACCGCCGACGGCACGGTCGTGGTCACCGTCGGCAACGACCGGCAGTTCGTCGTGCTCGCCGACGTCCTCGGCCGTCCCGACCTGGCCGAGCGCGAGGACTACCGCACCAACGCGGCCCGGGTCGCGCACCGGGACGCCCTGGTGCCGCTGCTGCAGGAGCTGGTGCGTCAGCGGACCACGGCGGAGCTGGTGCAGCGGCTGGAGCAGCGCGGAGTCCCGGTGGGCCCTGTCCGATCGGTGGCCGAGGCGCTTGCGAGCGACCTGACCGCCGAGCGCGGGATGGTGTGGCGGGTGCCCCACCCGCGGCTCGGGGAGGTCCCTCTGGTCGGCAGCCCGCTCAAGCTGGGACTCACCCCACCGGCGGCCCGGCGCCACCCGCCGCTGCTGGGCGAGCACACGGTCGAGGTGCTGGGCGAGCTGGGCTTCACGCCGGCGCAGTCGCGCGCCCTGGTCGACGACGGAGTCGTCCGGGCCTGACCCGGCCGAGCCCGGGGGGAGCAGGGGCGGGCCGTCCTGCTGCTCAGCCGCCGTCGCTCGCCCAGCGCCCGACGGCGTCCTCGTCGAAGTCGAAGCCGAGGCCGGGGCGGTCGTGGAGCACCAGAGCGCCGTCTCGCACCTCGAGCTGGCGGTCCAGCAGCCGCCGAAAGTTGAGCACCTGGTCGTCGGGGAAGAACTCCACGAACCGCGCGTTGGGCGTCGCCGCCGCGAGCGGAGCGTGCAGGTCGTGGAACCAGTGCGGACACATCGTCACGCCGAAGCTGTCGGCCGTGGCCGCGATCCGGCGGAACTCGCTGATGCCGCCGCAGACCGCCGCGTCCGTCTGCAGGATCGCCGCCGCACCCGCGTCGAGCAGGTGCTTGTGCCGCCAGCGCCCGGCCTCGATCTCGCCGGTCCGCGACGAGCACGGGCGTCCGCTCGGCGAGCCGGGCGTGATTGTCGACGTCGTCGGGGCTGAACGGCTCCTCGATCCAGTACGGGTCGTAGGGCTCCCACAGCGCCATGCTGCGCAGCGCCGTCGGCAGGTCGCGCCAGGCGTTGTTGGCGTCCAGCATCACGAGCACGTCCGGACCGACCGCCTCCCGCACCGCGGCCAGCCGCTCGGCGTCCGCCGCCGGGTCGAGCCGCCCGATCTTCATCTTCACCGCCCGGAAGCCCGAGGCGAGGTAGCCGCGCATCTCCTCGGCGAGCTCCTCGAGCCCCTTGCCCTCGACGTAGTAGCGGCCGCTGGCGTACGCCGGGACGAAGTCCTCGTGCACGGCGCCCAGCAGGACGTGCAGCGGCAGTCCGACGGCACGCGCGTTGCGGTCCCACAGCGCGATGTCCACCGCCGAGATCACGCGCATCACCGATCCGGCGCGCCCGTGCAGCAGCGTCTCGTCGTACATCGTGCGCCACAGGCCCTCGACCCGAGCGTCGACTGCCCGACCAGCAGGGGCGCGAGCAGCTCGCGCACGGCGAGCGCGGGCAGACCGCCCCCGGCGCTGCCCGCGTAGCAGAAGCCGATGCCGCTGACGCCGTCGTCGCCGGTCACCCGCACCAGCGTGTAGTGGCGGTCGGTCACGCGGCGGGTGGAGAAGGAGGTGGGGACGTCGAGCGGTACGACCACGCTGCGGGCCTGGACGGACGCGATCCGGGGCATGCGCTCCTCCTGTCTGGGGGTCCTGTCGTGCCGGGCGGCCGCCGGCGCGCGCGACGGTCGCCGTCAGTCGAGGGTCCGGCCGCCGTCCACGTACAGGACCTGGCCGGTCATGAACGACGCCCGCGGCGAGCACAGGAACAGCACCGGCCCGACGACGTCGTCCAGCGTGCCCAGGCGGCCAGTGGGGACCTTCGACACCAGCCCCTCCCGCACGCCCGGTCGCTGCAGGTACGCCTCGGTCAGCGCGGACTCGGTGTAGCCGGGCGCCACGGCGTTCACCGTGACCCCCCGGTCGGCCCACTCGACCGCCATGACCTTGGCCAGGGAGTTCATCCCGCCCTTGCTCGCGGCGTACGGCCCGTGGTGCGGGTGGGCCAGCAGTCCGGAGACCGAGGAGAAGAAGACGATGCGGCCGGACCCCTGCTCGACCATCCGCCGTCCGGCGGCACGGCCCAGGGTGAAGGCGCTGGTGAGGTTGACCTCGAGGACGCGGTGCCAGTCGGCGAGCTCGAGCTCGAGCACGCTGCGCCGGTCGTTCACCCCGACCGCGTGCACCAGGATGTCGAGGCCGCCCAGCCGCGCGCTCGCCTGCTCAACCAGCCCCTCGGCGGCGTCCGGCTCCGTGAGGTCCCAGACGCCGGTCTGCAGCGCCGGCGCGTCGACGGCCCTCAGCCGGTCGGCGTCCCGGTCGGCCAGGTAGACCTGCGCACCGACCCGCAGCAGCTCCTGCGCGCAGGCGACGCCGAAGCCCCCCGCACCGACGACGACGGCCCGTCGCCCCGCGAGTCCCAGCCAGTCCTCCACGACGTGCTCCTCTCGTTGTCGTCAGCCTGCAGGAGTCGCGTCGGGCAGCGGCGCGCCCGGGGCCGCGTCGTCGTCGACGTCGAGCGCGAGCACGAAGCGCGCCACGCAGGAGTAGAAGCCGACGGTCGTCGTGAGCTCCACCAGCGCGCGGTCGTCGAGCGCCTCCCGGGCGGTCGTGAGGACGGCCGGTGCGGGGCGCAGGTCGACGGCCACTGCCTCCGTCCACGCCAGCACAGCGCGGTCGCGGTCGGAGAAGCCGACGTGCTCACGCCAGGCGGGGAGCGACGCGAGAGCCGCGTCGTCGACGCCCGCGCGAGCGGCGATCGGCGCGTGGTGGTCCCACTCGTACTGCGAGTCCGTCAGCCGGGCCACCAGGCAGATCGCGAGCTCCCGGCTGCGGGCGTCGAGGCTCGCGTCGATCCGGATGGCGGTGCCGAGCGCGCGCCAGCCCTCGGCGATCGGCGGGCTGTGCAGCAGCATCCGGTAGAGGTTTATGACCTCGCCCCCGCGCTCGTGGGCGATGCGGGCGACGAGGTCGGAGAGCTCGGGCCGGTCGATGTCGGGGTAGTCGATGCGTGCCACTGGTGCCTCTCGGTCGTCGGGGCCGGCGGCCCCGGTGCTCGCGGCGGGTCAGCCCCGTCGACGGCCGCCGCTGATCGCGGACAGACCGGTGATCTCGCGTCCGACGATGAGCTTCTGGATCGAGTCAGTGCCCTCGAAGGTGTAGATGGCCTCGATGTCGGAGTGGTAGCGGGCGATGTGGTGCTCCACGAGGATGCCGTCGCCGCCGAGGATGTCGCGGGCGTCGGCCATGATCGCACGCGCCTTTGCACCGTTGTTCATCTTGGCGAGCGAGGCCATCGCGGCGGTCATCTGGCCGCGATCGGCGAGCTGGCTCAGCCGCAGGCACAGCAGCTGCATGCTCGTCACCTCGGCGAGCATCCGCACCAGCTTGTCCTGCACCAGCTGGTAGCCCGCGATCGGCTGGCCGAACTGCTCCCGGCGCAGCGCGTGCGCGAGCGCGAACTCGTACGCCGCCTGCGCCATCCCCATCGCGCGCCAGGCCACGGTGTACCGCGTCCGGTCCAGCACGCGGGACACGTCGCTGAACCGGGTGCAGCCGGGCAGCCGGTTCTCGGCCGGCACTCGGACCCCGTCCAGCGTGATCTCGGCCTGCCAGGCCGCCCGCAGGGCCGTCTTGCCCGTCATGACGCGCGTGTCGAAGCCGGGGGTGCCCTTCTCGACGACGTAGCCGCCCACGTTGCCGTCCTCGCCACGGGCCCAGACGAGCACGAGGTCGGCGAAGGAGGCGTTGCCGATCCACTTCTTGCGGCCGTCCAGCACGTACGCGTCACCGTCCCGCCGGGCGGACGTCTCCAGCCCCACGGCGTCGGACCCGTGCTCGGGCTCGGTGAGGCCGAAGGCCCCGATCAGCTCCAACCGAGCCATGCGCGGCAGCCACCGCTCGCGCTGCTCCTCCGAGCCCAGGAAGGCGATCGACTGCATCGCCAGGAAGGTCTGCACGCCGTAGAACGTGCCGAGGCTGCCGTCGGCGCGGGACAGCTCCATGGCGACGAGCCCCGCCTGCACGGCCGTGAGACCGGGGCAGCCGTAGCCGGAGACCGTGCCGCCCACGACGCCGAGCTCGGCCATCGGCGCGATGAGCGGGAAGGGGAACTGGGCCCGCTCCCAGTAGTCGCCGATGATTGGCAGCACCTGCTCGTCGCCGTAGCGTCGGACGCGGTCGCGGACAGCCCGGTCCTCATCGGTGAGCAGCTCGTCCATCAAGTAGAAGTCGGCCCGCGGCTGCGCGCCGTCGCGGACGTCCGCGGGGGTGGACGTCGGGGTAGTGGCCGTCGTCGACATGTGGCGCGTTGTGCCCCGGAGCGGTCGCGGGAACCGCGCCGGGGACGGCGCCGCGCGACCCGTGCCGGTCTGCGTACGCTCGGCCGGTCGTCCCCCATGGGAGAGGAGGAGCGGGATGCGCACTGTCCCGCGCTCGTCCGGCGGTGCGGCCGCACCCGCAGCGCTGAGGAGCCCTCGGTGACGCGCGCCCTCTGCGTGGCCGTGCTCGGGCTGGGCGAAGCCGGCAGCGAGATCGCGCGCGACCTCGTCGCGGCCGGCGTGGTCGTGCGCGGCTACGACCCCGTCGTGCCGGCCGCCGCCGACGTCGTCGCCTGCACGAGCGAGGCGGAGGCGGTCACGGGTGCTGCGCTCGTCCTCAGCGTCAACAGCGCCGCGGACGCTGTGCCGGCCGCGTGTGCCGCCTTCGCAATGCTGCCGCTCCCGCTGTCTCGTGCGCCCCTGCGCCCGTCGACGTGGTCCTGCCCGACTGGTCAGAGGCTGGATCGGAGTGCGCGGCCCGCCCTTCGCCGGGCGAGCCCTGGGCGCCTCGCGGCAGGACCGGACGTTGATGTCCGCAGGACGAGCGAGAGCTCTCAAAGGACTCGGGGCCGACGGCGGTGAGGCCTTAGCCGTTCCGGGCACCAGGGTCAGCCAGCACCTCACGCCAGGAGTGACGCGGGGCGAAGCCGAGGAGGTCCCGTGCCTTGTCGATGGCGTAGAAGG
>JALYMS010000069.1 GCA_030773535.1 Actinomycetota bacterium
ACACCGTGAACCCCTTCTTCGTCTCCACGGAGTGGCTGGCGCGGGGCCACGGGCACGCGCCGGTCTCGGACGTCGATGCCGTGGGCCGGCTCTCCCGCGGAATCGCGCCGGAGCGGGTCGCCGTCCAAATCGCCGGCTGCCTGTCCGCGCCGCGGTCGCGGACGGTCGCCGTGCCGCGGTGGGCGGGGCTGGCCCGGCTGGGGGAGGTGACGCCGGTGAACCGGTTGCTGGACCGCGTCCTGTCCAGCCAGGTGGACCGGCTGCGGCGGCTGGCCGCCTCCTCGGTCGACAAGCGCACCGGCTGAGCCCGTTCGGCGCCGCTCTCCTGAGGAAACGATCCGGGCGCGGTTCGTCGCGGCACCCTTGCCAGCAAACGTTGCGGCCTGTTTCCTCCAAGAACATCTCCGGGGGTCAGCGAGGAGCGCGCATGGATTTCCTGCAGCCGACGACGTGGCGCGAGGCTCTGACACTGCGGGCCGAGCGTCCCGACGCACTGGCCGTCGCCGGCGGCACCGACGTCATGGTCGACCTCAACTTCGACCGGCGGCGTCCCCCGGCTTTGCTCGACCTCGGCCGCGTCGGCGAACTGCGGGAGTGGAGCACCGACGACGGCCGGATCCGCCTCGGCGCCGGCGTTCCGTACGCCCGGGTGATCTCCGAGCTGGGCGCGCAGCTGCCCGGGCTGGCCATGGCGTCGCGGACCGTGGGCTCCCCGCAGATCCGGATCCGGGGCACCGTGGGCGGCAACCTCGGCTCGGCGTCCCCGGCCGGGGATGCGCACCCGCCGCTGCTGGCCGCCGACGCCGTCGTCGAGGTGGAGTCGGCCGCCCGCGGCGTCCGGCGAATACCTGCGGCCGACTTCTACACCGGCGTCAAGCGCAACGCCCTGGACCCCGACGAGCTCATCGCCGCCGTCCTCGTGCCGACGGCGCTCGGCCCGCAGCAGTACTGCAAGGTCGGCACCCGCAACGCCATGGTCATCGCCGTCTCCGCGTTCGCCTGCGCTCTGCACCCCGACCGCCGCACGGTGGGCACCGGCATCGGCTCCGCGGCGCCCACCCCGCGGCGGGCGCCGGAGGCGGAGACCTTCCTCGGCGGCGAGCTGGAGGCGGCGGGGCTGTGGGACTCGCGCGAGGCGCTTCCCGAGACGCTGGCCCGTGCCTTCGGCGAGCGCGTGGCGCAGGCCGCCTCACCCATCGACGACGTCCGGGGGAGCGCCGCCTACCGCCTGCACTCCCTCTCGGTCATGGCGCGGCGAGCCGCCACCTGGGCCTGGAACGACTACCGGAAGGCAGCCTGACGATGCGCGTCACGTTCACGGTCAACGGCACCGAGCACGCGGTCGACGACGTCTGGCCCGGGGAGAGCCTGCTCTTCGTGCTGCGCGAGCGCATGGGTCTGCCCGGCGCCAAGAACGCCTGTGAGCAGGGGGAGTGCGGGTCCTGCACCGTCTACCTGGACAGCGAGCCGGTCTGCGCCTGCCTGGTCGCCGCCGGGCAGGCCATCGGTCGCCGGGTCACCACGGTCGAGGGGCTCGCCGACGGGGACCGGCTGCATCCGGTGCAGGAGGCGTTCGTCGAATCCGGGGCGGTGCAGTGCGGCTTCTGCACGCCGGGTCTCGTCGTCGCCGCGCACGACCTGCTGGCCCGGGTACCCCGGCCGTCCGACCTCGAGATCCGCGAGGCGCTGGCGGGCAACCTCTGCCGCTGCACGGGCTACGAGAAGATCCTGGACGCCGTCCGCCTGGCCGCCGACCGACAGGACACCCGGTCATGAAGAGCCAGAAGCACGCTTCTGGCCCTTCGCTCGCCAGCGCCGGGACGACGACCGCCGCGCCGACGGTCACCGCCACCGGGCGGATCGGGGACAGCCCGCTCCGCCCCGACGGGACCCTCAAGGTGACCGGCGAGTTCGCCTACGCCAGCGACCTGTGGCACGACGAGATGTGCTGGGGAGTCACCCTGCGCAGCCCGCACCCGCATGCCCGGATCAAGGGCATCGACGTCGCCGAGGCGCTCACCGTGCCAGGCGTGTGGGCGGTGCTCACCGCCGACGACGTCCCTGGCGAGAACGCCTTCGGCCTCGAGCACGCCGACCAGCCGGTGCTGGCGTCGGAGTTCGTGCGGTACGAGGGCGAGCCCGTGGCCCTGGTCGCCGCCGACCACCCCGAGACCGCCCGCCGGGCGGCCAAGCGGATCCGGGTCGACTACGAGGTGCTGCCCACCCTCACCGACGCGCGCCGCGCGCTGGACGACGACGCCCCGCAGGTGCACGAGGGCGGCAACCTGGTCCGCCACCTGCGCCTCCGGCGGGGGGAAGCCGACCCGGTCGCGCCGGTCGTGGTCTCCCTCGACTTCGAGGTCGGCATGCAGGACCAGGCCTTCCTCGGACCCGAGTCCGGACTCGCCGTGCCGGCCGAGGACGGCGGCGTGGACCTGTACGTCGCGACGCAGTGGCTGCACGTCGACCAGCGCCAGATCTGCCTCGCCCTGGCCATGCCGCCCGAGAAGGTGCGGCTCAGCCTCGCCGGTGTCGGCGGCGCGTTCGGGGGCCGGGAGGACCTGTCGGTGCACGTGCACGCCTGCCTGCTCGCCCTGCGCACCGGCAAGCCGGTGAAGATGAGCTACGGCCGCGAGGAGTCCTTCTTCGGCCACGTGCACCGGCACCCGGTGGTGCTGCACTACGAGTTCGGTGCCGAGCGGGACGGGACGCTGGTCTACGCGAAGTCCGACGTCCTGCTGGACGGCGGCGCCTACGCCTCGTCCACCGCCGCCGTGGTCGGCAACGCCGGCACCCTGGGCCTGGGCCCCTACCGGATACCCAACGTCGCGGTCGACGCCTACGGGGTGTTCACGAACAACCCGCCGTGCGGCGCCATGCGCGGCTTTGGTTGCGTCCAGGCGGCCTTCGCCCACGAGGCGCTGATGGACGAGCTGGCCGAGGCCGTCGGCGTCGACCGGGTGGAGATCCGGCAGCGCAACGGCATGCGGGAGGGCGACCGCAACATCACCGGCCAGATCATCGACTCGGCCGCACCGGTGGCCGAGCTGCTGCAGATCGTGCGCGACCTGCCGATGCCGCTCCCGCTGGATCCCTCGGACATCCGTGCCCTCCCCGGCGCGGTCGGCAACACCACCCACGGAGAGGGAGTCCGGCGCGGCGTCGGGTATGCCGTGACGTACAAGAACGTCGGCTTCTCCGAGGGGTTCGACGACTACTCGACGGCCCGGGTGCGGCTGGAGATGACCGGCGGGGAGGCGGTGGCCACGGTCCACACCGCCGCCGCCGAGGTGGGTCAGGGACTGATCACCGTCGAGCAGCAGATCTGCCGCACCGAGCTGGGCGTGGAGCGGGTCGTCGTCCATCCGAAGACAACCGGCGTCGGGTCGGGGGGCTCGACGTCGGCGTCCCGGCAGACCTACGTCACCGGGGGAGCTGTGAAGGCGGCGTGCGAGGCGGTGCGGGCCGTCGTCCTGCAGCGGGCGGCGCTGGCCCTTGGCCGGGCGCCCGGTGAGCTACGGCTGGACGGCGAGAAGGTCGTCGGCGTGACCGGCGAGGTGCTGGTGAGCCTCGGCGAGGTGCTCGGCACCGATGCCGTCGAGGAGACCGTCGAGTGGCGGCACCGGCCGACGCACGTGATCGACCCGGACACCGGGCAGGGCGACGCGCACGTGCAGTTCGCCTTCTCGGCCCACCGGGCGGTGGTCGACGTCGACGTCGAGCTCGGCCTGGTGAAGGTGGTCGCCCTGGACACCGCCCAGGACGTGGGGAAGGCGATCAACCCCGACGCCGTCGTCGGCCAGATCCACGGCGGGTCGGCGCAGGGGATGGGCCTGGCGCTGATGGAGGAGATCGTGGTGACCGACGGGCACGTGCGAAACCCGTCGTTCACCGACTACCTGATCCCGACGATCCTGGACATGCCGCCGATGCAGGTGAAGGTGCTCGAGTACGCCGATCCGCACGCGCCCTACGGCGTGCGCGGGGTGGGGGAGCCGCCGACGATCTCCTCGGGTCCCGCGGTGGCTGCGGCGGTGCGCGCGGTCACGGGCAAGCCGCTGCGGCGGGTACCGATCCGGCCGGAGCACATCACCGGCACCTGATCACGGAGCGGACGCCCGAACGGTCGTCCGCACCGCCCGACCGCACGAGAGGCGGGTTTCCGGGGCCGAGTGCTGCACGACCGTGTGGAACTTGCGGAAACGTTGCGGGAACGTCCCCGCGCGGGCCATGTGGTGGCCCGTCCGGATCGATTCACTTGTTCTCAGTGCCGTCGGCGAGACCCGCCCGGCCCCTGAGGGCGGAGATGTCGATGCGCGCAGAGCACGAGGGCGCTGGTTTCCGGACCGTCGGCCGGGTCCGTCGGGCCGGGCGCGGGACGGCGGCGCTGCTCAGCCTCGCCCTCGTCGTTCCCACCTTGCTGCTGGCATCGCCGGCCAGTGCGGCCACGGCGGCGCCGTGGGTCACCAGCGACAAGCCCGACTACGCCCCGGGCAGCGCGGTGGTCCTCAGCGGGGGCGACTGGCAGCCCGGCGAGCGGGTCCACGTCAACGTGGACGACGACCAGACGAAGACCTGGACGCGAGACGTCGACGTCGTCGCCGATGACTCCGGCGCGATCACCGATGCCTTCGTGCTCCCGGACTGGTTCGTCGCCACGTACCAGGTCACGGCCACGGGCGAGTTCTCCGGTGTGGCGGCTCACGGCTTCACGGACGGCAACGTCGCCGTGGAGACCACCGGTCCCCGGGTGAGCCTGCGGTACCGGCAGTTCTCGGGCACCGGCTGCGCCCCCAACTCCGGCTCCGACGGGTCCGCGGTCGTCGGGGCGACGTCCGGCTCGACGCCGCTCTTCGGCAGGAGCACCGGATCTTTCCGGCTCGACGTCCCGGCGACGGCGGACGACAAGGTCTTCACCCACTGGACGTCGCAGGCGGGGTTCGCCTCGGTCGCGAACCCGCTCTGCTTCGACGCCATCAACGGCAACCGCCTCTTCACCGCCCACTACGCGACCCCGGCGATCGCGGCCACCACCCTGGCCGTGCCGCCGGTGGCCGGGAGCTA
>JALYMS010000070.1 GCA_030773535.1 Actinomycetota bacterium
CCTGTGACGGGGCGGTACCAGAGCCGCTTCGGTCAGTCCCTCGACATGGCGGGGAGCCTGCCGTTCGTCGAGAGCCAGCTGTCCGGCACGGCGACCGGCGGGTGCCTCCTCGTGCGACCGGGCCGGCACCAGGGGAAGTACACAAACGGCCGCCGGCCGGCGTGAGTTCCATCGTCGTGGTCAGCCCGCCCTGGACGACGGCGAGGTCGCAAGCCGTCAGGTGCCGGTAGAGCTCTGGCACGTGAGCACGCACCTCCAGTCCCTCAGTGACCGGGCATCCCTCCGGAACGATCCGCGGGCCGCAGACGACGACCATCCGCAGCGCCGGTACTGCCCGCTTGGCCGCTCGGCGAGCAGGTCGCGCAGGTCCCCACCGTGCGTGCCGAACACCGCCGCCCGGTCGTCGGCGACCAGCCGCTCGACGGTCGCCGTCTCGTCGCCGGCCACCCACAGCACGTGCCCGTCGCTGCGCACCGCGGAGAGGTCGGTGTGGGTCCCCGTCGGCCCCGCCGTCCCGAACCGCAGCCGCACCGTGCGCTCGAGCTCACCGGGCCAGCCTGCCACGGTCCCGCGGCGGGAGACCGCCGGCGGCCGGCCGGCGTTGCCTGGGGATGGAGCTGACCTGCCCGAAGTGCCAGGGGACGATGCGCACGTGCGAGCGCAACGGCGTCCACGTCGACCAGTGCACCGACTGCCGGGGCATCTTCCTCGACCGCGGCGAGCTGGAGCGCCTTGTCGACGCGGAGAACGCCTGGCACGGCGGCGGCGCAGCGGCCGCGAGCAGCGCATCCGCTGCCCGCCCGGCCGACCCCCACCTGGGCCAGCAGGGACCGGCGCACGCCGGCCGGTCCAACCCCGCCGGGCAGCTCGGGGCCGTGATCGGTGAGGTTCTCCGCCCAGGCCCGGGGCTCCTCGCACGGCTTCGCAGTACGGGCACGGCACGCCGCACCGGAAGAGGAAGGACTCCTTCCTCAGCGACCTGTTCGGCTGAACCGGCCGGCGGCCCTCACTCCCCGACCGTGGGCAGGTAGCCCGGTGCCTGCCGGGCGCCGACGGCGGCCTCGAACGACGCCGCCAGGTCCAGCACGTCGGCGTCGTCCCACCGGGTGCCGATGAAGGAGATGCCGACCGGCAGCGCCTCCTGCGGCCCGGCGAACCCGGCCGGCACCGTGACGTTCGGGTAGCCGGCCACGGCCGCCGGCGTGGAGGTGGCGTAGACGAACTCGTCGCCCATCCCGTCCAGGTGCTCGTACCGGGTGATCCAGCTGGGGGTGTTTGTCAGGCCCACGATCGCGGCGAGGTCGTCCTCGGGGCCAGGGCCCTGGGCGAGGGCCTCGTCGATCGAGGCCCGGGCCAGCCGGCGGATGTCCTCCCGGGTCTGGCGGATCGCCGGGTCCTCGGCCGGCAGGACCGAGGCCTGAGCCTGCTCGAACAGCTCCTGGTCGAAGTACGCCAGCTCCACCGCGTCCTGGGCGTTGAACTCGATGAGGCCGGCCAGGTCGGCGGGGTGGTCGCCCGGTGTGGCGGCCAGGTAGGCGTTCAGGTCGCGCTTGAACTCGGCCAGCAGCGCCGGGAACTCGCCGGCGCGGATCTCCTCCTGGTACTGCAGCTGCAGCGGCACGACGGTCGCGCCGGCGGCCTCCAGCTCCTTCTGCGCGGTGGCGAAGACGTGCTCGGTGGCGTCGTCCACGATGGTGGACTGCTCCGGCGTCAGCGTCCAGACGCCGACCCGCGCGCCGGCCAGCGCGTCGGTGTCCAGCTCGGAGAAGTCGCCGCCCAGGTCCTCGGGGATCTCCTGGGTGGCGGCGTCGGCCTCGTCCTCGCCGGCGATGACCTCGAGGAACAGCGCCGCGTCGATGGTGTGCCGGGCCATGGGGCCGGCGGTGTCCTGCTCGGCGGAGATCGGGATGATGCCGTCCCGGCTGACCAGGCCCAGGGTGGGCTTGTGGCCGACGATGCCGGTGGATCCGGCCGGGCAGACGATCGACCCGTCAGTCTCGGTGCCGATCGAGACCTGCGCCAGGGAGGCAGCCACGCCGACGGCCGAGCCGCTGGAGGAGCCGCACGGGTTGCGGTCGAGCACGTAGGGGTGGGCCGTCTGCCCGCCCACACCGCTCCACCCGCTGGTGGAGTCCTCGCCGCGGAAGTTGGCCCACTCGGCCAGGTTCGCCTTGCCGATCACGATGCCGCCGGCGTCCTCGATCCTGCGGGTGATGGTGGCGTCATCGGGCTCGCTGCCCAGCATGGCGCGCGAGCCGGCCGTGGTGGGCATGTCCTCGGTGTCCACGTTGTCCTTCAGCAGCACCGGGATGCCCTCCAGTGGGCTGCGGGCGCCGCCCTCCTCCCGCTGCTGGTCGCTCTCGGCGGCCTGGGCCAGGGCGTCGGGGTTGACGCTGAGCACCGCGCCGAGCTCCTCGTCCACCGCGGCGATCCGCGCGAGGTAGGCGTCCATCAGCTCGACGGCGGTCAGGTCGCCGGCGTCCATCCGCTCCTGCAGCTCGGGGATCGTCGCGGCGTCGAGGTCCAGGTCGCGCATCGGCAGCGTGCCCGAGCCGGCGGGGTCGGCGGCCCGGCCGGCCGGAACCGCCGACACCGCACCGGCGGGGACCAGCAGCGCGCAGGCGAGGGCGGCGGTGAGCGTCGCCCTCCGGCCGAGTTGTGCATGGCGGGTTCTGGAGGAGGGCATGAGGGCTCCTTGCCGTGGGGTCGACGCGTGCCGCGGCGGTGCGCCACGCTCAGCCGGGGGAGGCGTGCCTGTGCTTTCTAACAGCCCGCCCGGACACCCGCCACGCGAGGCGGGTGGTCCCGGGCGGTGCGGGGACCGCGGCGGGAAGGCACTGTGGAGGCCACCTGCGGCGTGCTGGCCGGCTGGTCGCGACCGGCGTGACCATCGGGGTGCGCGCGGCGAACGGTCATCCGCTCAGCGGCGAGGAGGACGGCCGGCTGGACCTCGGCGACGCCCGGCCGGGCAGCTTCCAGGACGCGCTCAACGCCGTCGCCCGGACGGCTCGCTGTTCGCCGAGCGCTTCGAGGCCGAGGTGCTCTCAGCTCAGGACGGTTCCAGGACAGTGCTGACAGTTCGAACCAGATCTTCTGGTACGGGCGGTCTTCCTCCAGCTACCGCATCGCCTGACGCCACTTGTCGAGGAAGGGCTCGTCGCCGGCGTACATGACCCGGTGTCGGGCAACCAGCCGTGTGGTGAACCGCTCGAGGACGCAGACGAGCAGCTCCTCCATCGAGCCGAAGTAGCAGTGCACTAGAGCCTGTCCCGTGGATCATGTGACTGGGTCTCGGAGCCAGATCTTGATGGACGCCACGTCGATGGTTCCGCGGAAGATGTAGTCGCGTTTGTCGTAGCGGGTGGCCACGGCCCGGAAGCTC
>JALYMS010000071.1 GCA_030773535.1 Actinomycetota bacterium
GCAGCGCCGCGGCCGATGCCGGTATCCGCGAGCAGGACATCGTCATCGCCGTCGACGGGAGTCCGGTCCGCAGCTCGGAGGAGCTCGTCGTCGCCGTCGACGCGTTCGACCCCGGCGAGACGGTGACAGTCGAGGTGGTGCGCGGCGGCGGCTCCTCGCGGGTCTTCGAGGTCACGCTCGACGCGGCCTGACCGGTACCCCCGCCTACCCTGGGAGTCGGTCGCGCGCGCGGCCACGGAGATGAGGAGCGGCGGTGTTCTCGTCGATCGGCTGGCCCGAGATCATCGTGGCCGCACTCGCCGCGCTGTTCATCTTCGGCCCGGAGCGGCTCCCGGACCTCGCCAAGGACGCCGCCTCCGGGCTCAAGCGGGTGCGCACGGCGGTCACCGGCATCCGCGAGCAGGTGAACGACTCCCTGGGCGACGACCTGCCCGAACTGCGGAACCTGGACCTGAGGAAGTACCACCCCAGGACGTTCATCCGCGACCAGCTGCTCGGCGAGGACGGCCCTACGGTGCATCGGGGCAGCGCCACCGCGGCCGGCGCCACCGCCGCAAGGTCGATGCCGGCCCGATCACGCGACCGTGGCACACCGCCTCCGTTCGACCCGGACGCGACGTAGGCCGAGGCGCATTGCGGGTGTTGTCCGAACATTGCGGGTGCTGCAGCACCCGCAATGGCGGAGCAACACCCGCAAAGGATCAGTTGCGGAGGCCCGCCGCCTTCGCGTCGGCCTCGGCGGCCTGCTTGAGCCGGGCGAGGGTCTCGGTGATTCCCTGCCGGTTGCGCTCCGGGAACCTCGCCCAGCGCACGATGGTGTCGGTGATCGGGTCGGCCCGCGAGGTGTCGAAGGACTCGGTGACCGTCGTTCCGCCGTCGGCCGTCGGCGCCAGCTCGTAGCGCCAGCGGTTCGCGGTGAAGTGCCGCCACGCGATCCGCCGCTCCGCCTCGAACTCGACGACGCGGTTGCGGATCACGTACGGGACGCCGAACAGCCGCATCCGCACGGTGAAGGTCTCACCCTTGGCCGTGAGCCGCTCGGGGCCGGCGATCACCGAACCGACCGATCCCGACCCGTCGATCCGGGAGTGCTGCCGAGGGTCGGCGAGGATCGCGAACACGACGGCCGGGGGTGCGGTGATGGTGATGGTGTCGGAGACCGCCTGGCGCTCACCTCTTGACGGGGGTGAGACCCAGTGACATGCCGGCGAGGCCGCGCGAGCGGACGGCGAGACCGTCGGCGATCTTCTCGAGCGCCTGGGCGGCGGGGGAGTCCGGCTCGGCGAGCACGATGGGCGCACCGGCGTCACCGGCTTCGCGCAGCCGGGTGTCGAGCGGGATCTGACCGAGCAGCGGCACGCGGGCGCCCAGGGTCTTGGTCAGGGCGTCGGAGACGGCCTCGCCGCCACCGGAGCCGAAGACCTCCATGCGCGAGCCGTCGGGCAGCTCGAGCCAGGACATGTTCTCGACCACGCCGACCACCTGCTGGTGGGTCTGGGTGGCGATCGCACCGGCCCGCTCGGCCACCTCGGCGGCGGCCAACTGCGGCGTCGTCACGACGAGGATCTCGGCGTTCGGCACCAGCTGCGCCACCGAGATCGCGACGTCGCCGGTGCCCGGCGGCAGGTCCATGA
The DNA here is from genome assembly GCA_030773535.1 of Actinomycetota bacterium. Lineage (GTDB taxonomy): Bacteria > Actinomycetota > Actinomycetes > Mycobacteriales > Geodermatophilaceae > Blastococcus_B. Next base: position 1,635 of record JALYMS010000071.1, read on the forward strand.
GTAGGACGTCGAGGTCGCCCCACCACACGTCGGCGAGGAACTGCTGCAGCGCGCGGTGCAGCATCGGCCCGCGCCACACCACCGGCGTGTTGCCGGGCGTGAACATCCCGATGGAGATGACCTTCACGCCGTAGGACTGCGGCGGCATGATCATGTTGTCGACCTGGGTGGGCTTGTCGTCCACCCCGAGCATGCGCGGCACCGAGTGGCCGTAGATGTCGGCGTCCACGACGCCCACCGACAGACCACGCCGAGCGAGCGCGGCGGCAAGGTTGACGGTGACCGACGACTTGCCCACGCCGCCCTTGCCCGAGGCGACGGCGTAGACGCGGGTCAGCGAGCCGGGCTGGGCGAAGGGGATCACCGGCTCGGCGGTGTCGCTGCCGCGCACCACCTTGCGCAGCTCCGCTCGTTGCTCGTCGCTCATCACGTCGAGGACCACCGACACCGAGGTGACCCCCGCGACGGCGGACACGGCCTGGGTCACCCGGTTGGTGATCGTCTCGCGCATCGGGCAGCCGGAGACGGTCAGGTACACGTCGACCCTCACCGAGCCGTCGGCGCCGATCTGCACGTCCTTCACCATGCCCAGCTCGGTCAGCGGGCGGTTGATCTCGGGGTCCTGGACGGTGGCCAGAGCGGCGTTGATGGCGTCGAGCGCCGGGGAGCCGGTCAGGGTGTCGGACATCGTGTGGCTCTGTCTCCTTCGACGGGGGACCCGGGCGCGGCGGCGGGCCGCACGACCGCGGCGACCTGCACGATAGGGTCGTTTCCCACTGTACGGCGGGCAACGGTGCGGGCCGCCTGCCGGAGGGTGATCCGGAACGCAGGACCGGCGGAGCTAGGGTCGCCGAAGTGTCCTCCGCCGTCCGCTCCCGGGTGCTCCGCGACGCCGTCGGGCTGGGCTTGGCGGTCGGGCTCTACGGGGCGGCCTTCGGTGCTGCGGCCGTCGCCGCCGGGCTGGACGTCTGGCAGGCCTCGGCGATGTCCCTGCTCATGTTCACCGGCGCCTCGCAGTTCGCCCTGGTGGGCGTGCTCGGAGCCGGCGGCAGCGCGTTGGCCGCGATCGGCAGCGCGCTGCTGCTCGGTACCCGCAACACCGTCTACGGCGTCCGGCTCGTGCCCCTGCTGCCGACGCGGGGCGTCCTCCGCCGGCTCGGGACGGCGCACTGGGTCATCGACGAGACGACGGCGCTGTCCATCGCGGCACCGGACCGCGCGCTGGCCCGGCTGGCGTTCCTCGCCGGTGGCGCCTCGATCTTCGTCGTCTGGAACGCGACCACGGTCCTTGGCGCCCTCGGCGCCGGAGCGCTCGGCGGGCCGGCTCAGGCAGCGCTCGACGCCGTCGTGCCCGCCGCGTTCCTCGCCCTGCTGTGGCCCCGGCTGCAGAAGGCCTTCCCGGAGGCCGCGGTGCAGCGCCGGGTCGCCGCCGGCGGCGCAGTCGTGGCGCTGGCCCTGACGCCGTTCGTGCCGCCCGGTGTGCAGGTGGTCGCCGCCGTCGTCGCGGTGGCGCTGGCCGGCCGGCCGCGCCGTCCGGAGGCGCCGCCGTGAGCGGGACGGCGCTGTGGACGACGGTTCTCGCCGCCTCGCTGGGCTGCTACCTGCTCAAGCTGGCCGGGCTGTCGGTGCCGGCGTCGTGGGTGGAGCAGCCGTGGGTGGCCCGCGTCGTCGACTTCGTGCCGGCCGCGCTGCTGGCGGCGCTGGTCGCGGTGCAGGCCGTCAGCAGCGGTCGGGAGCTCGTGGTCGACGGGCGGCTGGCCGCGCTGGCCGTGGCGGCGGTCGCGCTGGCCCTGCGGGCGCCGTTCATCGTCGTGCTGGTGCTCGCCGGAGGCGCCGGCGCGCTCGTGCACGTCGTGACCGGCTGAGCCCCGGGCGGTGCCTCGGCCGCTCCTGGGAGCCTGCTACCGCGCCGGCGTGCCGGCCCGGGCCATCCATGCCTCGTAGCCGCCGGCCACGTTGACCACCTGGCGGTACCCCAGTCGTTGCAGCGTCGCCGCCGCCAGGATCGCCCGGGGCCCCTTCTGGCAGTAGACGGCAACCGGCCGGTCCGGATTCAGCCGCGGGTCGGCGTAGCTGCTGGCCGGGTCGGCGAGGAACTCGAGCTTGCCTCGGGGAATGTGCACCGAGCCGGGAAGGTGCCCGAGGGCGTACTCCTCCGGCTCCCGCACGTCGAGCAGCACCAGGTCCGGCTCGGCGTCGCGCAGGCCGGCCAGCTCCTCGGGAGGCACGTCCGCGACCTGCCGCCGCGCCTCCGCAAGCATCGCGGAGACGGTAATGGGGGTCTGGTCGGCGGCCATCGCTCGAGTGTCAGTGGTCATCTCGTCCTGCTTCAGTCCGCGCTGCCGTCTGCAGCGGCTGCTTCGGAGGCTGCGCCGAAGCGCTGGACGCCCGCTGGACGCCGGCTGAACGCCGTCTCAACGCTGATGGGCGCCCGAAGCCGCGCGGAGTCCTACCCTTCGGCCGGTGGAGATCCTGCTTCTCGGGCCGCTGCAGGTCCGGCTCGACGGTCGCTGCTGGCGGGCCCGCCGCAGCAGGCCGCCGTCCTGGCGCTCCTGGCGCTCGCCGACGGCCGGCCGGTGACTTCGGCAGCACTGGTGGACGCCCTGTGGGGCGACGAACCGCCCGCGTCCGCGGTGAACGTGGTGCAGACCTACGTGGCCCGCCTGCGGCGGACGCTCGGCCGCGACGCACTGCTGACGGTCTCGGCCGGATACCGGTTGGTCGGTGCGGACGTCGACGCCGTGCGGTTCGAGCGCGACGTGGCCGCAGCGGTCGAGCGGTCCGCCCTCCGCCGGGCGCTCGACCTCTGGCGCGGGCCGGTGCTTCCCGAGTGCGCGGGCATCCCCGGTATCGCGACCCGCGCGGCGCGGCTGGAGGAACTGCGGTGGACGGTGACCGAGGATTGGGTCGAGGCCGAGCTCGCGGCCGGTGGCAGTACGGGCCTCGTCGCCGAGCTCATCGACCTGGTGGAGACCGCGCCCCTGCGGGAGCGCCTGCGGGTGGCACTGGCGACCGCGCTGCACCGCGCCGGCCGGCAGCCGGACGCACTGCGCGTGTGCGCGGAGGGACGCACGCTGCTGCGGGAGTCCCTGGGTCTGGACCCGGGCCCGCGGCTGCGGGCCGTCGAGCAGGCGATCCTCCGCAACGACACAGCGATTGGACTCCAGGAGCCGCCGCATGTCCCGCCCGGCTCTCCGCCCAGGGCGCCGGATCGCCCGAGGTCGCTCACCTCGTTCGTGGGGCGCGCGACCGAGATCGCGCAAGTGCAGGGGCTACTGGGCCGGCACAGGCTGCTCACGCTGAGCGGCCCCGGAGGAATCGGCAAGACGCGGCTGGCGGTCGAGGCGGCTCGCGCAGTCGCCGGCGGGTTCGACCATGTCGCCTTCGTCGATCTCGCGTCGCTGCCGCCCCGCGGAGACGTCCGCGCCGCCGTTGCCACAGCCGTGGGATTGGCACCGCGTGGCGCCGATCCGGAGGGCGCGCTCGCGGCCTACCTCGCCGGTGGTCGGACGCTGCTCATCGTCGACAACTGCGAGCACGTGGTGGAGCGGGCGGCCGGCGTCGTCCGGGAGCTGCTCACCGCGGTTCCGTCGCTCCGCGTGCTGGCCACCAGCCGCGAGCCACTGCGACTGGCCGGGGAGGTCGTCTGGTCCGTGCCGCCTCTGACGGTGGAACCGGTCACCCAAGGAGGTGAGGAGCCCGACGCCATCCGGCTGCTACGGGCGCGGGCCGAGGAAGCGCGCCCCGGGAGCACCACAGGGGTGGAGGCCGCGGTCCTGGCGGCCGTGTCGAGGCAGCTCGACGGCTTGCCCCTGGCCCTCGAACTGGCCGCGGCGCGCATCCGCGTCCTGGAGATCGTCGAGCTCGCCGAGCGGCTGGGGCGGGAGAGCCTGCTCGCCTGGAGGGGGGATCGGGCGGGTCCCGAACGGCACCGGACACTCCACGCGGCCGTTCGCTGGAGCCTGGACCTGCTCCCGGCGCGGGAGCGGGCGGCCCTGGGCGCCCTGAGCGTCTTCCGGGGATCGTTTCCCGTCGACGCGGCCGAGGCCGTGGTGGGCGGCGTCGACGCCGGAGAGGTCGTCGGCTCCCTCGTCGACCGGTCCCTGCTGAGCCGGCAGGCCGGCACGAGGACCCGGCTCCGGCTGCTCGCGCCGGTCCGGGAGGCAGCCGCCGCCCTCCTGCCGGATGCAGAGGCCGACGCGGCCGGACGCCGGCACCTGGCGCCTCATGCCGCCCTGGCCGCCACCGCTGAGGGGCTGCACGGGGCCGAGTCGGTGGATGCGCCTGCCCACCCGACCGGCCGGACCTGCGGGCAGGCCTGCTCCGGGGTGTGGCCGCCGTCGCTCTCGCGGAAGGGGACTTCGCCGCCGTGACCGCGGCCGACGCCGAGTTGCTCCGGCTGGCCGCTGAGCTGGGCGACGAGGAGCTCACCGCGCTC
>JALYMS010000072.1 GCA_030773535.1 Actinomycetota bacterium
CCCCGGAGTCGCCGGATCCGTCCGAGCCCGACTCCGAGCCGCCGGAAGCGTCGGGCCCCGAGCCGTCGTCGCCGACCTCGTCCGGAGCGGCAGGCGGGGCCGACCCGACCAGCAGCGGCGCGCCGAAGGTGCGTCCGAGCGGGGCACCGTCGCGGTGCAGCTGGACGGTCAGCACGTAGCGCCCGTCGCCCAGCGCGAGCGTGGGGGAGAGGTCGAGCGCAGCGGGTGAGGCGGCGCTGCCGAGGCCGAAGGTGACCTCACCGGCGTCGTCCGTCGTCCCCGTCGCGTCGCCGAGGGTGATCGCCTTGTCCGCGAGCGCCCAGATCTCGCCCTCGTGAGCCATGCCGAGGCCGACGGTGACCGCGTAGTCGCCGGCGACGTCCTCGCCGGCGGCGGTGATCCCGGGCGTGAGGACGCCCGCGGCGGACGCGGACAGGGAGGTGAACGTATAGCGGACGGCGCCGAGGGCGCCCTCCGCCAGCGAGGCGATGGACAGCCGGCCGCCGGTCACCGACTTGCCGGCGAGGGCCGGCACCGGGTCGACGTCGTCGAGCAGCGCCTGCCGGAGCTCAGCGGTGGTGGCCTCTGGCCACGCGGCCCGGTACAGGGCATATGCCGCCGCCACCTGCGGGGACGCGATCGACGTGCCCGACACCAGGCGGTAGGAGCCGTCGTTCCAGGTGGTGAAGACCAGCTCACCCGGGGCGAACAGGTCCACCGAGACCGCGCCGTAGGCCGAGCTGCCGCTGATGCGGTCGGCAGCGTTCGAGTTCCCCACCGTCACCAGAGCCGGCTCGGCAAAGCTGGCCGGGTACATGGGGGCGTAGTCGCGGTTCGCGGAGTCGTTGCCGGCTGCTGCGACGACGAGCACCCCGTGCTCACCGGCGTAGGCGATGGCCGAGCGGAGGTTCTCGAGCTCCCACGGCCAGCCGCCACCGCCCCAGGAGGCGTTGATCAGGTCGGCGCCGTGGTCGACGGCGTAGCGGATGGCCTCGGCGCCCAGGTTCATGTCGACCGAGGAACCGCTGCCGATGACCAGCGGCATGATCGTGACGTCCGGCGCCACACCGGCGGTGCCCGCGCCGTTGCCGGCGCGTCCGCCGATGACACCGGAGACGGTCGCCCCGTGCGTGCCGTAGCTGCCGTTGTCCACGTCCGGGCTGTCGGTGACGAAGTTCCAGCCGTGGCAGTCGCCGGCCTTGTCGCCGGCGTCAGCCCCGTCCGCTGCGCCGCAGGCCTGGAGCGGGTTCGTCCACAGGGCGCCCGCCAGCTCCGGGTGGTCGGAGTCGTACCCGGTGTCGACGACGGCGACGATCGCGCCGGCGCCTGTTCCGCCCTCCCAGCCCTCGGGTGCGTCGACGTCGGCGTTCGCGACCGCGTACTGCGCATAGGCGTTGCTGCCGGTGTTGTCCAAGTTGTAGCCGTAGGCCGGGAAGTACGGGTCGGTGACGGTGCCGAGCACCGGCACGCTGGTCGAGAAGGCGGCGTCGGCGATGCCGGGCAGCGCCTCGAGGGCCTGCGGCGGCAGTCCGTCCGTGGCGACCAGGGCGCGGCCGTCGCTCAGCCGCTGGGCGTTGACCACGCCGTCGACGGCCTCGAGGTCGGCCAGCAGGGCCTCGGACGCCGTGCCGGCGGCCGGAGTGAGCACGTAACGGGTCAGCCCGTCGTCAGGACCGAAGCCGGTGGCGATCGGGACGGCGGGCTGTGCCCAGGCGGAGACCGCCGCTGCCCCGGCGTACCCGGCGACGAAGGCCGTGACCAGGACGAGCGCCTGGAGCCCCTTGCTCTTCATCCGTGTGCCCTCCGACGACGCCCCCCTCCGGCCCGTCCGGCGGGGGTCGTCGGCCGGGATCCGGGCAGCGGACATGCGTCTTCTCCGACGTCAACGGCGGTACGGGCAGGGCGCTTGAGCGCCGGTTCCCCGGTTGGCCACGAGGGGTGAGCGGGTCGGTTCCCTAGACTCCGAGCCATGCTGCTCTCCGACCGCGACATCAAGGATGCGATCGCCGGGGGGCGTCTCGGGATCGAGCCCTACGACGCGGGGCTGGTGCAGCCCTCCAGTGTCGACGTCCGCCTCGACCGGTTCTTCCGGGTGTTCAACAACGCGCGGTACACCCACATCGACCCGGCGCTGCAGCAGGACGACCTCACCACCCTGGTCGAGCCAGAGGGGGACGAGCCGTTCGTCCTCCACCCGGGGGAATTCGTGCTCGGCTCCACGCTGGAGGTCGTCACCATCCCCGACGACATGGCCGCGCGGCTCGAGGGCAAGAGCTCGTTGGGCAGGCTCGGGCTGCTGACGCACTCGACGGCCGGGTTCGTGGATCCCGGCTTCTCCGGGCACATCACGCTGGAGCTGTCCAACGTCGCCAACCTGCCGATCACGCTGTGGCCCGGCATGAAGATCGGGCAGCTCTGCATGTTCAGGCTGAGCACCCCCGCCGAGCACCCCTACGGTTCGGCGGTCTACGGCTCGCGCTACCAGGATCAGCGCGGCCCCACGCCGTCCCGCTCCTACCGCAACTTCACGCGGACCGAGACCCGTCCCGCGGCGAGCTGACCGGGGCTCGCGCGGGCAACTCGGCCCCGGCGACCTCCAGGACGTCCTCGCGGAGCCCGGCCGATGACCAGCCGGGGACCTCGTCGTCGACGAAGCGCGGGCGGGTGACGAGCCAGCCGGTCGCGGCCAGCCCCGCGACGCCGGTCAGCACCAGGACGAACATGCCCGTGTAGCCGCCGGTGGCCCCGCGCAGCACGCCGACCAGCAGGGGTCCGGCGCCGGCCAGCACGTAGCCCCAACCCTGGACGACGGTGGACATCGCCGCTGTCGTCTCCGGCGTGCGGGCGCGCAGGCCCATCAGCGTGAGCGCCATGGCGAAGGTGCCCAGGCCGATCGCGAGCAGGATCATCCAGAGCCAGGGCGCGCTCAGCGGGGCGACCCAGAGCCCGATCCAGCCGGCGACGTAGCGGGCCATGAAGAAGAGGAGCAGCGGCCGCTGGAGGTGTGGCCGCACGGTCAGCATCGGCACGAGCGCGTTGACCGGGATCACCACGATGGAGTTGATCCCGAGCAGCACTCCGGCCGCCGCCGCCGACAGGCCCATGTCGCGCAGGTACTGCGGGGACCAGCCGATGTTCACGTACGCCTGGGTGGCCTGCAGGCCGAAGAAGGCGGTCAGCGCGATCGCCAGTCGGCTGTGCACCAGGTCGCGCATGCGGACGGCGACGTGCGACCCGCGGGAGGCGCCCCTGGCCGGGAGCACGGCCAGCCACGGGAGCGCGGCGACCAGGGCGAGGGCCGCCCACACGCCGAGCGCCCAGCGCCAGCCCTCCGTTCCGGTCGCGGCCCCGATCGGCGCCGTGGACATGGCCGCGATTGCTCCGCCCACGGCCATCGCCGTGCCGTAGGCGCCCACCAGCAGCCCCGTGCGACCGGGGAAGTGGCGCTTGACCAGGCCGGGCAGGAGGACGTTGCCCAGGGCGCCGCCGACCATGGCGAGGGCGGTGCCGGCGAGGAAGATCCAGAACGCCCCGCGACGGCCCGCAGCACGAGCCCCGCGGCCATGGCCACCAGCGCTCCCGACAGCACGGAGGAATCCCGGAACCGGGCGGCCAGCGCCGGTCCGGCGAAGCCGATCGCGGCGAAGCAGAGCACCGGCATCGTCGTCACCAGGCCGGCGAGCCCGCTGGAGATGCCGAGACCCTCCTGCAGCTCCTCCAGGACCGGGCCGACGCTGTTGACCGCCGTCCGCAGGTTGAGCCCGGTGAGCACGATCGCTGCACCGATGAGCAGGTGACCGTGTTCGCGCCTGCCGGGGGACGCCGGTGTCGAAGCAGCTGCGCGGGTCACCCGGGAATCGTCCTCCGTACCCGGCGCCCGGTACGGGACGGGTGCGGTCCCGGAGCGCGCGGCTAGCGACCGCCGGGCGCCGACGCCGGTCCCCGGAACACGGGGTCGATCCGGGGCTGTGCGCGGGGCACCCGGCGCCACAGCACCTTCTGCACCGCGAGCGTCGCCGTCGCGGCGACCAGGACGCCCGCGACATTGATGCCGAGCTGGGTGGCCGCCCGGACGAACTCGGCGCCGCCGCCCAGCGCGAGCGACAACCCCATGTCCGCTGCGGCGGGGACGGTGGTTACCGAGATGAAGACACCCACCAGCGCGCCGCTCTTCGCCGACGTGAGCGAGAAGACCCCGGCGATCCCGGCGAAGACGGCGACCACCACCGACCAGCGGTCCGGCGAGGTGATGAAGCCCGTCTCCGGCCGGTCGGCCTGCAGCAGGGACGCGTCGAACCACCCCAGTCCGCGGCCGGCGAGCGTGGCCAGCGCGGTCAGGGCGATCGCCACCAGGAACCCGGCCACCAACGTGATCGCGGCCCCGCGGGCGATGACGCGGCGCCGGTGGACCAGGGCGACGGCGAGCGCGGCCATGGGCGCGAACTCGGGGCCCAGCACCATCGCGCCGATCGTCAGGATCGCGGAGTCGTTGATGATCGCGACCGCGGCCAGCAGCGTGGCGATGGTGAGGAACGCGAGGTAGGACACCGAGAGCGTCGACTCCGCCGCAGTGGTGCGGACGACCTGCTCCCAGACGACCGCGTCGGAGCCGTCACCCGGGGCGGCCTGCTCGGCCTGCGCCGCGGCGGAGGACACCGCCGCGTCCACCGTGACCAGACAGATGCCACCGTCGCTCGCGATCCCCAGCTCCTGGAGGGCGGCCACCAACCCGTCGGCGGACTCGCGAGCGACGTCGGCGAGCACCAGGTCACCGCGCGGCGACACCGAGGCGCCGGGCAGCACCGCCAGGTGCGCCGTCCCCGGGCACTGCTCCAACAGCGCGCGCATCGCGTCGGTCCGGTCGGGCGGCACGGTCACCCGCAACTGCAGCAGCACCGCACCGACCTCTCGAACCGCGACGGCGCGACCGCGGAGGGCGAGACCCGTCGTCCTGGACTTGCTTCTCGGACTGTCAGGCCTGCGGGCCGTGCTCCGTCGCCGGGGACCCGGCCCCGGCCGGGTCGTCGCGATCGGTGCCGACGGCCGGTCCGGCCTCGGCGCCCGGCGCGCCCACCGGCGCCAGCGAGCGGAGCAGGATCTGGCTGACGTCGAGGACCTCGACGTGCTCCTTGGCCTTGCCGTTCTGCTGCTTGGACGTGAGTGCGTCGGACAGCATCGTGATGCAGAACGGGCAGGCGGTGGAGATGACGTCGGGATCCAGCTCAAGTGCCTCCTCGGTGCGCTCCACGTTGATCCGCTTACCGATCTTTTCCTCCATCCACATGCGCGCACCGCCGGCGCCGCAGCAGAAGCCGCGGTCCTTGCAGCGGTGCATCTCCTGGGTAGTGAGGCCCTGGACCGAGTCCAGGATCTCCCGCGGAGGCGTGTAGACCTTGTTGTGCCGGCCCAGGAAGCACGGGTCGTGGTAGGTGACCTTGCGGTCGACCGGCGTGACCGGGGTCAGTCGGCCCTCCTCCACGAGCTTGCCGAGCAGCTGGGTGTGGTGCACGACTTCGTACTCGCCGCTGAGCTGCGGGTACTCCCTGCCCAGCGAGTTGAAGCAGTGCGGGCACGTCGCGACGATCTTGCGGGTCCCCGGCACCCGGCCCTCGAAGACCGCGTTCAGCGTCTCGACGTTCTCCTGCGCGAGCTGCTGGAAGAGGAACTCGTTGCCCATCCGGCGGGCCGGGTCGCCCGAGCAGGTCTCCCCGGAACCCAGGACGGCGAACTCGACGCCGGCGGTGTGCAGCAGCGTGGCGACGGCCTTGGTCACCTTCTTGGCGCGGTCGTCGATGGCTCCCGCGCAGCCGACCCAGAACAGGTACTCGACCTCGGACGGGATGGGGCCGTCGACCTGCCGGACCTCGAAGTCGAGGTCCTTCATCCACTCCTCGCGGACGTTGCCGCCGACGCCCCACGGGTTCCCGCGGTTCTCCAGGTTGCGCATCATCACGCCGGCCTCCGAGGGGAAGCTGGACTCGATGAGGGTCTGGTAGCGGCGCATGTCCATGATGTGGTCGACGTGCTCGATGTCGACCGGGCACTGCTCGACGCAGGCGCCGCAGCTGGTGCAGCTCCACAGGACGTCGGGGTCGATGACCCCGCCCTCCTCCAGCGTGCCGACGAGTGGGCGGTGGGCCTGGGCGTCGTTCGTGCCCTCGATCCGGGCGTATCCGGAGGCCCAGACCTGCTCGTCGCTGGGCTTCAGGACGTCGTAGTCGGGGGTGGTCTCGGACGCGGTCTTCTCACCGAGCAGGTACGGGGCCTTGGCGAACATGTGGTCGCGGAGGTCGAGGATGACCATCTTCGGCGACAGCGGCTTGCCGGTGTTCCAGGCCGGGCACTGGCTCTGGCATCGCCCGCACTCGGTGCAGGTGACGAAGTCCAGCATCCCCTTCCAGGTGAAGTCCTCGACCTTGCCGCGACCGAAGACGTCGTCCTCGCCGGGATCCTCGAAGTCGATCGGCTTGCCGCCGCTGGTCATGGCCGGGAGCGGGCCCAGGGCCACGCTGGCGTCGTCGTTCCGCTTGAAGTAGATGTTGAAGAACGCGCTGAACCGGTGCCAGGCCACGCCCATGTTGAGCGTGCGGCTCAGGACGATGACCCAGACCAGCGAGACGACGATCTTGACGAACGCGATGATCGAGACCAGGTCGGGGTTGTTCGGGAGGAGCGTGCTCAGGGCGCTCGATACGGGGTGCGACCACGTGGGCGCGTTGTCGAGGTCCGCGGCGATCTTGGCGGCCCGGATGCCGAGGATGCACAGGCCCACGATGAGGACGACGGCCTCGACGAAGTACGCGCGGCCGAAGTTCGAGCCGGCGAAGCGGCTGACCCGCCCCTGCCGCCGCGGGTGGTCGCGCTGCCGGATCGCGATGAGCAACAGGATGCCCAGCACGGTGCCCGCGCCGATGATGTCGACGAACAGGCTCCAGACACTCCACGTGCCGATCAAGGGCAGGTGGAAGGCCGGGTCGAACACCTCGCCGAAGGCCTCCACCAGGGTGAGGAACAGGCCGTAGAAGCCGACGAAGACGAACCAGTGGGCCGCGCCGATGGTCGACCACTTCAGCATCCGGGTGTGCCCGAGCGACTCGACGATAAGCGTCTTCAGCCGTGGGCCGACCGGGCCGAAACGCGTTCCGTCGGGCTGGCCGGTGCGGATGATCCGCACCATCGCCCGCACCGCCCGGTAGGCGAAGACCACCGAGACGATCAGGAACACGACGCTGATCGTGCCCAGGACAATCTGCAACGGGCCCGTCATGTCTTCCTCCCGCGTACGCCTGGTGGCGTCGTCCGGCGACCGTAGGCCGGGGGACGACGAGGCTGTGGTGTGGTGCGTGCGTCGCATGGGGGCAGCGCTGCCCGCATGCCCCGCACGATAGCGGGCTTCCCAGTCGGCTACTCGACGGTAACCGGAACGGCGATCGGCCCGGCTGCGGCGCGACACGCCGGCGGACCTCGCGCCGCGCAGTACTGCGACCTACCGGTTGCCCGTCGTCACCCGAGGGCTGTGGTCCCGATCTGGGGGCCACAGGCCTCGGGTGGTGGCCACACGCCTGGGGCGGTCAGCCGGTGCGCTGCCTCCCCTGGAGCCGGGGCGTAGCGGTGAAGCGTCTGACCGAGGGACTCGTGGACGCGAGGAGTTCGCGCAGCCGCCGCTTCGTGCGCGGCCATGCGGGACCGAGGTCTGCGTCGGCGATCCGGGCGACCCGGATGTCCAGGGCTCGCAGCTCGTCCTCCCGCCGCTTCTCCTCCCACAGCACGCGTTCGGCAGAACGCTCCCGCCAGGGGTCGGTGTACTTGATCCGCCCGTCGAACTCCACGGCCACCGCGGCATCGTCGAACCAGGCATCCACGACGGCGACCAGGCGTCCGCTGCTCCGGATCTCGACCTGGAGCTCCGGCGCCGGCAGTCCTGCGCCGACGATCCGCAACCTGCCCCGAGTCTCGAGGGGTGATTCCGCACGCCCGTCGGCGAGTGCGACGGCCCGGGCGGCTCGGCGGGCGCCCGGCCACCCTCGGAGAGCCGCCAGTCCGTCGTCCAGCCGCTTCGCGGACACCGCGCCGGCCAGCAGTGCCGCATCCAGCGCCACCACGGCGTCCTCGAGCTCCCACTGCCGGGCGCAGTCCAGCAGGGTTCGGGCGGCGGACGTCAAAGTAAGGGCTCGCCTCTGCACCACCTCACCGCTCCGCAGGGGTGCCTGGGTGACCGTGTAACCGCGGCCTCGTCGCGACAGGGTGGGGTCGGTCAGCCGAACGAGGCCGGCGAACTGTCTCCGGGCGGGGAATCCCCACAGTCGGGCGGCGGCCTCGTGACTGACCGCCGCCGTCCGCCGGGTGAGTTCGAGCACGACGGCGAGGCAGTCGACCTCGTGCCGCCGCCCTCCTTGCTCGACGGTGGCGAGCGTGTCAGCGGGAACGTAGACGCCTCGACGGAGGCGGATCCAGGCCCCGGACGAGCAGAGCTGGCGGATCTCGGCGTGCTCGTAGCCGGCGCGACGGGCGTCGGCCGCGGTGAACAGGCCGAGCCCGCGTTCGGCGGAAGCCCGGAGGAGAGGGTGCATCCCGGCAGTCTGGCCGGGTGCGAGTGGCCGCACGGTCGCTCCGCGAAGGCTGTGGACGACGCCGCGGGAGCAGAACCCGAGGCCCGTCGCGGCGATCCGAGCCCTGCAATCCGGGGGCCGCGGTCACGAGCCGTGGGTCGTGTCGTGAGGCTCCGGAGAATCCTGCGGGGCGGGGAACACGTCCCGAATCCCTGCCGTTAAGGTGGGCAGGAAAGTTGAGTGGACCCCGCGCAAGGCAGCTGGGGCCGACTCGACTCCGGTATCAGCACCACGACGCACACCAGATGAGAGAGGTCCACCCCCATGGCTCGAGCGGTCGGAATCGACCTCGGCACCACCAACTCCGTCGTCACCGTCCTTGAGGGCGGCGAGCCGACGGTCATCGCGAACTCCGAGGGCTCGCGCACCACCCCGTCGGTCGTGGCCTTCGCGAAGAACGGCGAGGTCCTGGTCGGCCAGTCGGCGAAGAACCAGGCCGTCACCAACGTCGACCGCACCATCCGCTCCGTGAAGCGGTACATGGGCACCGACTGGAAGACCGCCGCGATCGACGGCAAGCAGTACACGGCGCAGGAGATCAGCGCCCGCATCCTGCAGAAGCTCAAGCGTGACGCCGAGACCTACCTGGGCGAGCCGGTGACCGACGCCGTCATCACCGTGCCGGCCTACTTCGAGGACGCCCAGCGGCAGGCGACCAAGGAGGCCGGCGAGATCGCGGGCCTCAACGTCCTGCGCATCGTCAACGAGCCCACCGCGGCCGCGCTCGCCTACGGCCTGGACAAGGGCGAGACCGAGCAGACGATCCTCGTCTTCGACCTCGGTGGCGGGACGTTCGACGTGTCCCTGCTCGAGATCGGCGACGGCGTCATCGAGGTCAAGGCGACGGCCGGTGACAACCACCTCGGCGGCGACGACTGGGACGAGAAGGTGATGACCCACCTGGTCAAGACCTTCAACGCGTCCAACGGCATCGACCTGTCCAAGGACAAGCTGGCGATGCAGCGCCTCCGCGAGGCCGCCGAGAAGGCCAAGATCGAGCTCTCCGGCGCGCAGTCGACGAACATCAACCTGCCCTACATCACGGCGGGTGCCGAGGGGCCGCTGCACCTCGACGTCACGATCACCCGCGCCGAGTTCCAGCGCATGACGCAGGACCTGCTCGAGCGAACCCGGGCACCCTTCAACCAGGTGGTCCGGGACGCCGGCATCTCCGTCGGTCAGATCGACCACGTCGTCCTCGTCGGTGGCTCGACCCGCATGCCGGCGGTCACGGACCTGGTCCGCGAACTCACCGGCGGCAAGGAGCCCAACAAGGGCGTCAACCCCGACGAGGTCGTGGCCATCGGCGCGGCACTGCAGGCCGGTGTCCTGCGCGGGGAGGTCAAGGACGTCCTCCTGCTCGACGTCACCCCGCTGTCCCTGGGCATCGAGACCAAGGGCGGGATCATGACCAAGCTCATCGAGCGCAACACCACGATCCCGACCAAGCGCTCGGAGATCTTCACGACGGCCGACGACAACCAGCCCTCGGTGCAGATCCAGGTCTTCCAGGGCGAGCGCGAGATGGCCGCCTACAACAAGAAGCTCGGCATGTTCGAGCTGACCGGTCTGCCCCCGGCACCGCGCGGCGTGCCGCAGATCGAGGTGGCCTTCGACATCGACGCCAACGGCATCGTGCACGTCACCGCGAAGGACCTCGGCACGGGCAAGGAGCAGTCGATGACCATCACCGGCGGCTCGGCCCTCCCCAAGGACGACATCGAGCGGATGATGAAGGACGCCGAGGCCCACGCCGAGGAGGACAAGAAGCGCCGCGACGAGGCCGAGACGCGAAACCTGGCCGAGTCGCTGCAGTACCAGACCGAGAAGTTCCTCGCGGAGAACGGCGACAAGATCCCCGCGGAGCGGAAGGACGAGCTCGGCGAGGCGCTCACGGAGCTGCGCTCGGCGCTGGGCGGCTCCGACATCTCGGCGATCAAGTCCGCGCAGGAGAAGGTCGCGCGGGTCTCGCAGGAGATCGGCGGGGCGATGTACGCCCAGCACGAGGCGGGCGACGCCGGTGCGGGGGAGACCCCGGGTGCCGCCGGTTCGCCGGGTGCGTCCGGGGACGACGACGTCGTCGACGCCGAGATCGTCGACGAGGCCGACGACAAGCGGTGATGACAGAGGGCGCACTGCGGGTGCCGGCCGGCGAGCAGCCGGCC
>JALYMS010000073.1 GCA_030773535.1 Actinomycetota bacterium
CAGGCCACGGGCAATGTGAAGCAGGCCGGCGAGAAGGTCAAGGACGTCTTCAAGTAAGCCCTCGCCCCCGCACGACCACGACGGACGCCGGCCCCACGGGGCGGCGTCCGTCGTCGTTCCCTGGGTCTCCGGTCACCGCTTTGCGGGTGTTGTTCCGGCTCTACGGACGCTGCAGGACCGGCAATGGGCGGAACAACACCCCCAAAGCCCGGGGGGCGTCAGGGGTGGGCAAGGGAGCTGCGGACGGCGGGCAGCAGGGGCCGGTCCGCCGGGATCCACTCCAAGGCGTCCAGCTCACCGGCCCCCACCCAGCGCACCTGGGCGTGCTCGTGCGCGACCGGCCGGCCGCTCGCGATCCGCGCCCGCCACAGCCGCAGCGTCGAGGCGCCGGGGGCACCACCACCGACGACCCCGTCCAGGAGCACCTCGCCCAGGAAGGACTGCGGGTCGATCGCTACCCCGAGTTCCTCCCTGATCTCGCGCACCAGCGCGGAGAGGTCGGACTCGCCGCGTTCCACCTTGCCGCCGGGGAACTCCCAGCAGCCGTCGTACGGACCCCCCGACCGCTGCGCCACGAGCACGCGCTCGCCGTCGACCATCGCGGCACCCACCACCTGGACGACGTCCAGCGCCCGGCGGGCGGCCGCCGCGCCGAAGGCGTCCAGATGTGCCCGCATCGCCCGACGGACGCGGCGGCGCAGCACCATCTCGACGAGGGGACCCACCATCCCGGGCAGCCCCGTCCGCCAGTCCACCTGCTCGTCGACCCGCGTGCCCGTACCCGTCGGGGAGAAGCGCCGGGTGTGGGTCACCCGGCGCCGCCCGTCGTCAACGGCGTGGACGTCGCGCAGCGGGCGCTCGGAGAGGACCTCCGCCAACGGGACGCCCCAGGGGCGACCGAGTTCCCGGGCCACGTCGAAGGCGACGGTCAGCGGCGCCTCCACCAAGGTGGTGAAACGCAGCCGGATCATCGGACGAGCCTCCCAGACCCGGCAGGATGGGCCTGCAGGACTCGGCAGGACCAACGCTGCAGCACTCGCCCGGAGGGAGCACCGTGCGCATCACTGCCCGGGTCGACTACGCCGTCCGCGCGGTCCTCGAGCTCGCGGCCGCCGCCCCCGGGGCGTTGACCGCGGAGCGGATCGCGACGACGCAGGGCATTCCCGCCCGCTTCCTCCAAGCCATCCTCGGCGACCTCCAGCACGCCCACCTGGTGACGAGCCAGCGCGGTCGGGAGGGCGGGTACAAGCTCGCCCTGCCGGCCTCAGAGATCTCCATCGCCCGGGTGATGCGGGTCGAGCAGGGGTTCCTCGCCGAGGTGCACGGGCAGCGGCCCGAGGACGTCGCCTACCCGGGTGCGGCGGAGGGCCTGGCCGGCGTCTGGGTGGCCGCGCGGGAGGCCTACCGCCGGGTGCTCGAGGAGGTC
This sequence comes from Actinomycetota bacterium, assembly GCA_030773535.1. Classification (GTDB taxonomy): domain Bacteria; phylum Actinomycetota; class Actinomycetes; order Mycobacteriales; family Geodermatophilaceae; genus Blastococcus_B. The sequence goes on from JALYMS010000073.1 coordinate 1,427, forward strand.
ACCCTCGCCGACGTCGTCGCGGGAACGCTGCCCGCCCCCGTCGCCGAACTGGTCGCCATGGAGAGCGCCTGGCGCTCCTTCGGCGAGGTCCCCGCGAGCTGAGCTCCGGCCTCCGGGACACTGGCGGGCATGTCAGCTCCCCGGCGCGCCGGCGTCACCGTGTTCCTGACCGGGCTCTCGGGCGCAGGCAAGTCCACCGTCGCCGACGCGCTCGTCGCGGGGCTCGAGGCCGAGGGCCGGCCGGTGACGGTCCTGGACGGCGACGTCGTCCGTACCCACCTGTCCAGCGAGCTGAGCTTCTCCCGCGAGCACCGGGACCTCAACATCCGGCGGATCGGGTGGGTCGCCGGGGAGGTCGTGCGGCACGGCGGCACGGCCGTCGTCGCGGCGATCGCGCCCTACGAGGCGGCGCGGGAAGAGGCACGGGCGCTCGTCGAGCAGCACGGGCGGTTCGTGCTCGTTCACCTGTCCACACCGCTGGAGGTGTGCGAGCAGCGTGACGTGAAAGGGCTCTACGCGAGGGCGCGGGCCGGCGAGATCCCGGGCTTCACGGGGGTGAGCGACCCCTACGAGCCGCCCGTGCGCCCCGAGGTCGTCATCGACACGTCGGTGACCCCGTTGCCGGAGGCGGTCGCCCGCATCCGGACGGCGATGGACGCCTGAGCCGCACCTCAGCGCTGCGAGCTGAGGCGGCGGCCTCGGTGTGGCACCATTGACCTTGTGACCGACCGCGGCAGCCTCCTCGTCGCGCGTCTGCACATCGACCTGGCGCTCGTCTCCAGCGCCGTCTGTCGCGCTCAGCGCTGAGCCCGGTCTCCCGCGCGGCACCTCCGCCCCGCTCCCGATCTGCAGCGCCCCGTCCGCCTGGCCTTGCCGGCGGGCGGCGAGCGCAGGAAGAAGTGCTGCCGTGACCTCCGCTCCCCGCACCAGCACCCGTCCGCAACGCGGGCAGGGCCAGTGGGCACTGGGCTACCGCGAGCCGCTCAACCCCAACGAGCGGATGAAGAAGGACTCCGACGGCCTCGAGGTCCGCCAGCGCATCCTCGACATCTACGCGAAGACCGGCTTCGACGGCATCGACGCCGGCGACCTACGGGGGCGGATGCGCTGGATGGGCCTCTACACCCAACGCGCCCAGGGCATCCCCGGCGGCAAGACCGCTGTGCTGGAGCCCGAGGAGCTCGAGGACTCCTACTTCATGATGCGCGCCCGCATCGACGGTGGGCAGCTGACCAGCGACGCGCTGCGGATCCTCGGTGGCATCAGCACGGAGTTCGGCCGGGACGTCGCCGACGTCACCGACCGGCAGAACGTGCAGTACCACTGGATCCGCATCGAGGACGTGCCGGAGATCTGGCGGCGGCTGGAGTCGGTCGGTCTGAGCACGATGGAGGCCTGTGGGGACGTCCCGCGCGTGATGCTCGGCTGCCCGCTCGCCGGGATCCTCGAGGACGAGGTCATCGATGCCACCGACGTGATCGCCGAGACCGTTGCGAAGTACGTGGGCAGCCCCGAGTTCAGCAACCTGCCGCGCAAGTGGAAGACCTCGATGTCCGGCTGCGTGGACCACTGCACCGAGCCCGAGATCGACGACGTCTCCTTCGTGGGCGTGGTGAACGAGGCGGGCGAGGCCGGCTACGACCTGTGGGTCGGCGGTGGGCTGTCCACCAACCCGATGTTCGCCCAGCGCATCGGCGTCTTCGTCCGGCCCGAGCGGGTCACCGACGTGTGGGCGGCCTGCACGAGCGTCTTCCGCGACTACGGCTACCGCCGGCAGCGCAACCGCGCCCGCATCAAGTTCCTGATGGCCGACTGGGGCCCGGAGAAGTTCCGCCAGGTGCTGCAGGACGAGTACCTGCACGAGCAGCTGCCCGATGGTCCCGCCCCCGCCCCGGCCAAGCACGACCAGCGCGACCACGTCGGCGTCAGCCGGCAGAAGGACGGCCTCAACGCGGTCGGCTTCGCGCTGCACACCGGCCGGATCAGCGGCTCGCTGCTCACCACGATCGCGAACCTGGCCGACGAGTACGGGCAGGGCCGCATCCGGACGACCACCCAGCAGAAGCTGGTCATCCTCGACGTGCCCGACGAGCGGGTCGAGGACCTCGTCGCGGCGCTGGCGGCGCACGACCTGCAGGTGCGCCCCAGTGCCTTCCGCCGCGGGACGATGGCCTGCACCGGCCTGGAATTCTGCAAACTGGCGATCGTCGAGACGAAGCAGCACGCGCAGGACCTCTACGCCGAGCTGGAAAAGCGCCTCCCGGACTTCGACACGCCCATCGGCATCAACGTCAACGGCTGCCCGAACAGCTGCGCTCGGTTCCAGACCGCCGACATCGGTCTCAAGGGCTCGATGGTGAAGGACGACTCGGGCGA
>JALYMS010000074.1 GCA_030773535.1 Actinomycetota bacterium
ACCGACTCGCGCCCGGAGACCCGGTCGACGTAGAGGGCCGAGAGGCCGTCGCGCACGGCCAGGTGCACGGTGTCCCGGGTGGCCGTGTGGACGTCGAGCAGGAACGGTGCCGCGACCTTCCGCAGCTCGAGTTGCACCGGGGCCAGCAGACCGAGGTCCCACAACTTGCGGCCGATCTCGTACCGGCCGTCGCTGCGCCGGACGAGGGCGCCCCAGTCGGCCAACTCCGCGAGCAGACGGTGGGCGGTGGCCATCGGGGTGCCCGAGCGATCGGCGATCTCGGAGAGACTCAGCCGTGGGGACGAGGCGCCGAACGCGTCCAGCAGTCCCAGGGCACGGGACGTGACCGAGCGGCCTGAGCTCGAACTGCCTCCGGCCACCTCGTCGACCTTCCGTTCAGCGGAAACCTTGCTTGGGGAGCGTAGGCGAGAGCCGTACTTTCCCGGCGTGACCGGAACACCATCGAGTGGCCTGCACCTGCCGCGCTACCGGCGGGACCCAGACGCCCACCGCACGCCCCTGGGCTTCGTCGGCTACCGCAGCACGGGCCTCCGGGCCCCGCTGCGCACACCGGTCGACCTGCCGCACCGGCTGACCGAGATCACCGGCCCGCTCCTGGGGGAAGGGCGCGTGACCGCGGCCGACGCGGACCTGACCCGCCAGCACGACGGTGAGCCCCAGGGCCAGCGCATCATCGTGCACGGGCGGGTGCTCGACAGCGACGGCCGCTGCGTGCCGCACACCCTGGTGGAGATCTGGCAGGCCAACGCCGGCGGCCGCTACCGGCACGTCGGCGACAACTGGCCTTCACCGCTGGATCAGAACTTCACCGGCCTCGGCCGCGCACTCACCGATTCCGAGGGGCGCTACGAGTTCACGACCGTGAAGCCCGGCGCGTACCCCTGGGGCAATCACGACAACGCGTGGCGACCGGCGCACATCCACTTCTCGCTGTTTGGCACCGCGTTTCCCCAGCGGCTGGTCACCCAGATGTACTTCCCGGACGATCCGTTGTTCTTCCAGGACCCGATCTTCAACGCCATCCCGGAGGCGGCGCGACCCCTGGCGATCAGCCGGTTCGACTACCAGCGCACCGTGCCGAACTGGGCGCTGGCCTTCTCGTGGGACATCGTGCTGCGCGGCCGGGAACAGACCCCGTTCGAGACCGACGACGACGGGGATGTGGCCTGATGCCGGTTCTGCGCACGACGCCCAGCGCGACGGTCGGGCCCTATCTCGCCATCGGGCTGACGTGGGAGGACGGTCCCTTCGTCGTCGCGCCCGACACCCCCGGTGCGATCTGGCTGCGGGGCTCCGTCCGTGATGGAAACGGGGACCCGGTCCCTGACGCGATGGTCGAGACCTGGCAGGCCGATCCCGAGGGCCGTTTCGACCACCCCGACGACCCACGCGGCGCGAGTTCGTTCCCCGGGTTCCGCGGCTTCGGCCGGTCCCACACGATCGAGGGCGGCGAGTACGCGATCTGCACTCTCAAGCCCGGACAGGTGCCCGACGGCGAGGGAGGTCTCCAGGCACCGCACATCGACGTCTCGGTGTTCGCCCGGGGCATCCTGGACCGTGTGGTGACCCGCATCTACTTCGCCGACGAGGCCGAGGCCAACGCCGAGGACGCCGTCCTGCGCTCCCTGCCCGACGACGCTCGTTCGACGCTGGTCGCGCCGCCGACCGACGACGGCTACCGCCTCGACATCCACCTCCAGGGCGACCGCGAGACAGTCTTCTTCGCCGTATGAGCGCACCGCTGCACCGGCGCTCCGGTATGAACGGTCCTGTGACGGGGACAGTCGCGTGACCGGTCTCTTCGACGGCACCTTCGCGCGCGGCGGAGCCGCGGCCGCGGTGTCGGACCAGGCCTGGTTCCGGGCCCTGCTGGAGGTCGAGGCCGCGCTCGCCCGCGCTGCCGCCGGCCTGGGTCTGGTGCCGACCACCGCCGCCGACGCCGTGACCGCCGCCTGTGCCGACCCGGCTCGGCTGGATTCGGCGACGGTGGTCGCGAGGGCGGCCGACGCCGGCAACCCGGTGCCGCCGCTGGTGCGGGTGCTGCAGGCGGCCGTGGGGGAGCGGAACGCCGCCGCCGTCCACGTCGGCGCGACCAGCCAGGACATCCTGGACACCGCGCTGCTGCTGGTGGCCCGGGAGGCGGTGGCCTCCATCGATGCCGATCTCGCCTCGGCCGCGGAGGCGGCGGCGAGGCTGGCCACCACCCACCGGGACGACGTCGTCATGGGCCGCACCCTGATGCAGCAGGCGCTCCCCACGACCTTCGGCCTCAAGGTGGCCGGCTGGCTCGCCGGACTCGACGGAGCCCGCCTGCGGCTGGCCGAGGTGATCGCCTCGCTGCCGGTCCAGTACGGGGGAGCGGCCGGCACCCTGGCCGCCAGCGAGGGCTCCGGCGTCGCGCTGCGCTCGGCGCTGGCCGCCGAACTGGGGCTCGCCGACACCGCGGCGCCCTGGCACGCCGTGCGACTGCCGATCGCCGACCTCGCCGGCGCGCTCGGGGCGACCGCCGGAGTGCTGGCCACCATCGCCACCGACGTCGTCCTCCTGGCGCAGACCGAGGTCGCCGAGGTGACCGAGGGAGGGGAGTCGCGCGGCGGCTCGTCCGCGATGCCGCACAAGCACAATCCGGTGGCGGCGATCTCGGCTCGGGCCTGCGCCCGCCGCGTACCAGGGCTGACCGCCACCTTGTTCGCCGCCATGGAGCACGAGCACGAGCGGGCGGCCGGAGCGTGGCAGAGCGAGTGGCCCACGCTGACCGAGCTCCTGCGCACCGTGGGCTCGGGCGCCGCCTGGCTGGACGACTGCCTGTCGGGGCTGCGCCCGGATCCGGCGCGGATGGCGGCCACCGTCGCCGCCGCGCGCGATCCGGAGCTGGCCGGTGCCCTCGCGCACGCCCTCGCGCCGACCCTGGGGCCGGGAGCCGCTCATGACGCCGCCGCGCAGGCGACCCGTGAGGCGGCCGCCAGCGGGCGGCCGCTGCGCGAGGTGCTGGCGGCCCGAACCGACGTGGACGTCGACGCACTCCTCGCCGCCGCGCCCGACACCGGTGAGGCCGCGGCGCAGGTGGAGGCCGTGCTCGCCGACCACCGACGCCTGACCGAAGGGAAGCCATGACTGCCGTTGCCGTCTCCTACACCGCGCACGGGGCGGTCGACGCACCCGTCGTCGTCCTCTCCAACTCCCTCGGCGCCACCCGCGGCATGTGGGACCCGCAGGTACCTGCCCTCGCCGAGCGCTACCGCGTGGTCACCTACGACACCCGCGGTCACGGGGACTCTCCGGCGCCGCAGGGTCCCTACGCTCTCGACGACCTGGTGGACGACCTCGTCGCCCTCCTGGACGAAGTGGGCGCGGAGCGGGGGCACGTCGCCGGGCTCTCGCTCGGCGGCATGACCGCGATACGGCTGGCCGCTCGGGAACCGGCCCGCGTCGATCGGCTCGCCCTCCTGGCCACCTCCGCGAAGCCGGATCCGCAGGTCTTCCTGGACCGGGCTCGCGCCGCCCGGTCCGGCGGCACCGCGGCGATTGCGCCCGCCGTGGCCGCTCGATGGCTCACCCCCTCCTACGCCGCGGCGCACCCCGATCTGGTCGCCCGGCTGGAGGCGATGATCGCCATGGCGGACGACGAGGGCTATGCCGCCTGCTGCGAGGTGATCGCGCAGCTCGACCTGCGCGCGGAGATCGGCAGCATCACGGCGCCGACCCTCGTGATCAGCGGCCGGGAGGACCCAGCGCTCCCCCCGGAGCACCAGGAGCTGATCGCCGGCACCATCCCGGGTGCCGAACTGGTGACCATCAGCCCGGGCGCCCATCTCCCGAACCTGGAGCAGGACCTCCAGGTCACGGGCGCACTGCTCGGCCACTTCGACGCGGCAGGACTGGGCCGGCGGGGCGCAGCGGCAGGCGCCCGATGAGCGAACCGACGACGGACGAGGAGCGGCGCGCCGCGGGGATGGCCACCCGCCGCGAGGTGCTGGGCGACGCCTGGGTGGACCGGGCCGTGGGGAACACGACGCCGTTCACCGCCGACTGGCAGGACTTCATCACCCGTACCGCCTGGGGCGACCTGTGGCAGCGACCCGGCCTGGCCCGGCGTGAGCGCAGCCTGCTGACGCTCGCGGTCACCGTCGCGCTGCGGCACTGGGACGAGTTCGCTCTCCACGTCCGCGCCGCCGTCAACAACGGGCTCAC
>JALYMS010000075.1 GCA_030773535.1 Actinomycetota bacterium
AGTACGTCGCGCTGACCGACATCCTCGGTGCCGAGGACGCCTTCGGTGACATGGACTTCAAGGTCGCCGGGACCAAGGACTTCGTGACGGCCCTCCAGCTGGACACGAAGCTCGACGGCATCCCGTCCGACGTGCTCGCCTCCGCGCTGACCCAGGCCCGCGCAGCCCGGCTGCACATCCTCGAGGTCATGAACGAGGCCATCGACGGCCCCGACGAGATGAGCCCGTACGCGCCCCGCGTGACCACGGTGCGCATTCCGGTCGACAAGATCGGCGCGGTCATCGGCCCCAAGGGTCAGATGATCAACGCGATCCAGGACGAGACCGGCGCCGACATCACCATCGAGGACGACGGCACGATCTACGTCGGTGCGGCCGACGGGCCCTCGGCCCAGGCCGCGGTGGACCGGATCAACGCCATCGCCAACCCGCAGATGCCCAAGGTCGGCGAGCGGTTCCTCGGCACGGTCGTGAAGACGGCTCCCTTCGGGGCCTTCGTCTCCCTGCTCCCGGGCAAGGACGGGCTGGTCCACATCAGCAAGCTCGGTGGTGGCAAGCGGATCGGCAAGGTCGAGGACGTCGTCAACGTCGGGGACAAGCTGCAGGTCGAGATCACCGACATCGACGCCCGCGGCAAGATCAGCCTGGTGCCCGTGGAGGCCAACGCGGACGCCGCCGCGGCCCCGGACGCGGCTCCGGCCGAGGCCGCCGCACCTGCGGGTGAGTGATCACCACTGATCTGCGCGGAACCGGGGCAGGTGCCGAGGCACCCGCCCCGGTTCCCGTCGGGGTGACCGCGCTGCTGGACCTCGACGAGGTCGGCGGCCGGGTGGAGCGCACCGAGCTCCCGGGCGGCCTGCGGGTGCTGACCGAGACGATGCCGGGCGTCCTGTCGGCGACACTGGGCATCTGGGTGGGCGTCGGTTCACGGGACGAGAGCCCGGCGGTGGCCGGCTCCTCGCACTTCCTTGAGCACCTGCTCTTCAAGGGGACGACGTCGCGGTCGGCACTGGAGATCGCCACGGCGATGGACGCCGTCGGCGGTGAGATGAACGCGTTTACCGCCAAGGAGCACTCCTGCTACTACGCGAACGTGCTCGCCAGTGACCTGCCGCTGGCGGTCACGCTCCTGTCGGACCTGGTCACCGACGCCTGCAACACCGCCGCCGACGTGGAGTCCGAGCGCACGGTGGTCCTCGAGGAGATCGCCATGCGCGACGACGAACCCTCCGACGCCGTGCACGACCTGTTCGCCGAGACGCTGTTCGGCGACACCCCGCTCGGCCGATCGGTGCTGGGGACCGTCGCATCCATCGAGGGCCTCACCCGGGAGGACGTGGACGGCTGGTACCGCGACCGGTACACGATGCCGTCCATCGTGGTGACCGCTGCCGGGCGCGTGGAGCACCAGCAGCTGCTCGACCTGGTCACGGCCGCATTCGGGCAACGGCTCTCGGGGGACGCGCGGCCCGCTCCACTGCGGCTCGGCGATCCGGCTCCCGAAGCACCGGCCCGGCCGACCGGGCTGATCTCGCGGCGCACCGAGCAGACCCACCTCCTGCTGGGGACGCCGTCCATGGGGCGGCTGGACGACCGCCGGTACGCCGCCGCCGTGCTCGACGCCGCCGTGGGCGGCGGGATGAGCTCGCGGCTGTTCCAGGAGATCCGGGAGAAGCGCGGACTGGTCTACAGCGTCGGTTCCTCCCTCACCCACTACGCGGGGTCCGGTGCCTTCTCGGTCTACGCGGGATGTTCGAAGAAGCGGGTCCCGGAGGTGCTGCGGCTGGTGCGCGAGCAGCTCGCCCGTGTGGCCGGCGAAGGTCTCACGACGAGCGAGGTGGCCCGCAGCAAGGGCCAGCTCAAGGGCGGCCTGGTGCTCAACCTGGAGGACACCGGATCGCGGATGAGCAGGCTGGGGAAGAGCGAGTTGTCCTACGGCGAGTACCTGTCCGTCCGCGAGGTGCTGGGCCGGCTGGACGCCGTCGAGGAGGACCAGGTGCGCGCGGTGGCGGCCGAGCTGTTCGCCCGGGAGATGTGCCTGGCCGTCGTCGGGCCGTACCGCGAGTCGGACCTCGACCGGCTCTGATCCGGGAGTCGGCAGTGCTCGAGCGGCGCGGGGTGGCCCGCGGTGCCTTCGCCGTCGTGGTCCTGGTCTCGCTGGGAGTGCTGTTCACCCCGGCGTCCGGCGTACCGGTCGCCCTGCCCGGCGTGGACAAGGTCGTGCACGCGGTCCTGTTCCTCTGCCTGGCCGTGAGCGGACGCTGGGCGGGTGCCGGCCGGGGACTCCTCGGCTCGGCCCTACTGGTCTACGCCGCGGTCAGCGAAGTGGTGCAGGGGCTCGGAAGCCTCGGGCGGACCGCCTCGGTCGCCGACTGGCTGGCCGACGTCGGGGGGCTGCTCCTCGGACTCATGCTGTGGGAGCTGGCCGCGCATCGGCGGCCGCGATGACCCGGACGGTGTTGCGTCGCGGCGGCGCGCCGGGAAGCCTGACGGCGTGACGACCCCCGCCCCCGACCAGCAGCAGCCAGGTCCCGGCGGCGAAGGTCCGCTGCTCTCCGTCGGCGTCCTCGGCGCGCGCGGCCGGATGGGCACGGAGGTCGTGAAGGCCGTCGACGCCGCCGAGGACCTCGAACTCGTCGCGACGGTCGACGACGGCGATTCGCTGCGCGACCTCGTCGACGCCGGCGCCTCGGTCGTCGTGGAGTTCACCCGCCCCGACGTGGTCATGGACAACATCCGGTTCTGCATCGACTCGGACATCCACTGCGTGGTCGGGACGACGGGCTTCGACGAGGCCCGGCTCGCCACCATCGCAGAGTGGCTGGAACCCAAGCCCGGCCTCGGCGTGGTCGTCGCGCCGAACTTCGGCATCGGCGCAGTGCTGCTCATGAAGTTCGCCCAGGAGGCGGCGCGGTTCTTCCCCTCCGTGGAGGTCGTGGAGCTGCACCACCCGAATAAGGTGGACGCGCCCTCCGGCACGGCGGTGCGCACCGCACGGCTGGTCGCGGCCGCGCGCCGCGACGCCGGGATGCCGTCGGCCCCGGACGCCACCACCGACAGCCTTCCCGGAGCCCGGGGCGCCGACGTCGAGGGGGTGCCGGTCCACGCCGTCCGGCTCACGGGGCTGGTGGCGCACCAGGAGGTGCTCATGGGCGCGGCGGGGGAGACCCTGACCCTGCGGCACGACTCCTACGACCGCGCCTCCTTCATGCCGGGCGTCCTGCTCGCCGTCCGCGAGGTCGGGCGCCAGCCGGGGCTCACCGTCGGCATCGAGAGCTTGCTGGGCCTCTGACCGCCGTCGGCCGCCTGGGATCGTCTCCCTCGAGGGGTCGCGCACGATCCCTCCAGATGGTGTACCGTTCCTTCTACGCCGAGCGGCCCGGAAGGGCCGCCGGACCGGACCCCCCTCTGCGGGGGCGCTGGAAACCGGCGTACAGTTGGACCACCAGTCAGGGACGACGCCCGCGAGGGTCTAGTTTCTGCGCGTCCGCTCTTTGAGAACTCAACAGCGTGCCGAAAGTCAGTGCCAAGTAGTACCCCGTGTTCCGGCTGTTTGTGGTCGGGGCAGGGATTCCTTTGGT
>JALYMS010000076.1 GCA_030773535.1 Actinomycetota bacterium
GGCGCGACCTCGGGGTCGCACCACACCGTCGCGCTGTCCCTGCTGCTGGGCGACCGGTCGCTCGCGGTCCGCTGCGCCGCCGCGCGAGCGCTCGGCAAGGCCGGCGATCCCGCGGCGGTGCCGCCGTTGATGGCCGCGCTGACCGCCGACCGCCCGCTCCCCCACGGTGTCGTCGGCATGGCCGTGCTCGACCTCGGCACCGGGGCCCTGCCGGCGCTCCGGGAGACCGTGCGCGACGGCTCCCCCGCCGCGCAGGCGGTCGCCGCCGAGCAGCTCGGCGTGCACGGCGACCTGACCGGTTCCGGCGTCCTGGAGTCAGCCCTGGCCGACCTCCGGCGCGACCTCGCCGTGCGCCGCGCGGCCGCCACCGCACTCGGACGGATCGGTTCGCCCCGGTCGGCCGACGCGCTCTCGCGGGTGCTGACGCTCGCAGGCCCGGCGAGCCTGCGCTGCGCCGCCGCCGAGGCCCTCGGCCGCATCGGCGACCCTGCGGCGCTGCCCGCGCTCATGGCCGGGCTCGCCTCCCCCGGCGTCGGCGTACCCGTCGCCTGCGCCGACGCCCTCGTCGCCCTGGGCCCCGAGGGCCGCGAGCTGCTGACCTCCACGGCCGCGGCCGGCGGACGCGCTGCCGGCACCGCGCAGGCGGCGCTGGACGCCGTCGCGCCGGTCCGCCTCCAGCGCGAGACGGCCGACGTCTGATGCGCGAGGTGCTCGGGGACGTCGTCCTCACGTCGAGCTGGGTCGTGTTCGGATACATGGTGCTGCTGGACACCACGATGCTGGTGCTGGTGCTCATCGGTGCCCGCCGGGTGTCCCTCGGCCGCCGCTGGGCCGGCTCGGAGGGGCACGACGAGATCTTCGCCAGCCCGCTCACCCCCGCCGTGTCGGTGCTCGTACCGGCCCACGACGAGGAGGCGGGCATCCTGGACACGCTCGCCGCCGCGTTGGCCCAGCGCTACCCCGCGCTCGAGGTGATCCTCGTGGACGACGGGTCGACCGACCGGACGTTCGCCCTGGTCGAGGAGCGCTATCGGCTGCGCCCGGTGACGCCGCGCCGGACCGCGGACCTGCCGGTGCGGGGGACGATCCTCTCGGTGCACCGGGCGACCACCGGCGACCCGCTGATCGTCGTCCGCAAGACCAGCGTCGGGCAGAAGTCCGACGCCCTGAACGCCGCCCTGAACATCGCCCGCCACCCGCTGGTCTGCATGGTCGACGCCGACTCGCTGCTCGAGGCCGACGCCCTGCTCCGCGTGGCGCGGCCCTTCGTCGAGGACCCGTCCGACGTGGTGGCTGCCGGCGGCGTGATCCGCGCGGCCAACGGCGCGATCACCGAACGGGGCGCGATGGTGGAGCCGCGGCTGTCCCGCAAGTGGCTCGTCCGCATCCAGGCCGTCGAGTACCTGCGGTCCTTCCTGCTCGGCCGCACCGGCTGGGCCGACGCGCAGGCGCTGTTGATCATCTCCGGCGCCTTCGGGCTGTTCCGCCGCGACCTGGTCGTGGAGATCGGCGGCATGGACCACCGGTCCCTCGGCGAGGACGCCGACCTCGTCGTCACGCTGCAGGCGCACCTGCGGCGCAACGGCCGCCCGCACCGCGTGGTCTTCGTGCCCGAGCCGGTCTGTTGGACCGAGGTGCCCGAGACCTGGACGGTGCTCGGGCGCCAGCGCAAGCGCTGGACGCACGGCCTGGCCCAGCTGCTCTGGAAGCACCGGCGGATGATCGGCAACCCCCGCTACGGCCCGATCGGCGTGGTCGCCCTGCCGTTCTTCCTGCTCTTCGAGCTGCTCGGCCCGGTGGTGGAGGTGCTGGGCCTCGCCTCGGTCGTGCTCGCCGGCGCGCTGGGCGTGCTCGACCCGGTCATCGCCACCATCATGGTCGGCCTGGCGCTCGCCGTGGGCACCCTGGTCTCGACCACCGCGATCGCCGTGGAGGAGTTCACCTACCACCGTTACGCCCGCGGCCGCGACCTGGTCGCGCTGCTGGCCGCCGCCGTGGTCGAGAACGTGGGTTACCGGCAGGTGCACGCCTGGTTCCGGCTGCGGGGGCTGCTCGCGGCGTTGACCCGCCGCCGGGCCGTGTGGACGGCGATGCCGCGCACGGGCTTCTCGACCGCACCCCGCGACATGGCAGCCGCACCCCGCGACATGGCCGCCGCGTAGTGCGCGCTCTTCGCCCGGCACCATCCGGCCGCCGGGACCTGCGCGTTCGAGCGGAGGATGCGCTACCGCCTGCCGAGAACGACTGCACGGCCCCCGGCGCCCGACGCTCCCGGCGGGCCGCGGTCGCAGCCGCGTTCCACGACCCTCGGAGGGAGATCGCCATGGCGGAGGTCCTGGTGGTGGAGGACGACGAGACCACGCGGCTGCTGCTCGAGTCGCGGTTGGAGCACGCCGGCCATCGAGTGCACACCGCGGCCTCGGTCGCCGAGGCGCACGACGTCCTCCGGCGCGGAGGCGCTCCCGACGTCGTGGTGTCCGACATGTTCATGCCGGGAGGCAGCGGCCTGAACCTGGTGGCGTCCCTGCGCGAGGATCCGGCGTGCGCGGACCTGCCGGTGATCTTCCTCAGCGGCCGGGCCCTCCCGGGCGACGTCGAGGCCGGCCGCGCCATGGGCGGCGCCTACCTGACGAAGCCGTTCACCATGCCGGCGCTGACCGCGGCCATCGAGGCCGCCCTGTCCGCCGGCGACTCAGCGCTCGAGGGAGCGGTCCGGGCGCGTCTCGACGACCTGGGGGACCTCGGCAGCCTCGCGGACCGCGAGCTGTTCGCAGACCTGCTGACCCGCTTCGTCCATCGCGCACCCGTACTGACAGCGGAGGTGGAGCGGGCCGTGGCGGCGCGCGACGCGGGCCTGCTGGAGGTCCGCGCGCACCAGTTGGCCGGCTCTGCGGCCGAACTCGGCGCCGTTCCGCTCGCGCGGTGGTGCACGGAACTGCAGACCCGAGGCCGGGAGGGCGCCATGCCGGTGCCCGTCACGGTGACAGCGGCCCTGCGCCGAGAGCTGGCGGCCACCTGCCGGGTGTTCACCGCGCTGGCCCGAACGCTGGCCCCGGCGCAGCCGTAGTCCGGCATCCGCACCTCGTCGTCCCCTCGGGCGACAATGGGCGTCATGCGTTTCCTTCCGGGGTCCCGGCCGGCCCACGACCTCACGTACGCCGACGTCTTCATGGTGCCCAACCGCTCGACGGTGGGATCCCGGCTCGAGGTGGAGCTGACCACGCCCGACGGCGTCGGCACGACGATCCCGGTCGTCGTCGCCAATATGACCGCGATCTCCGGCCGGCGGATGGCCGAGACCGTGGCCCGTCGCGGCGGCCTGGCCGTGCTCCCCCAGGACATCCCGGTCGACGTCGTCGGCGAGGTCGTCTCCTGGCTCAAAACGCGGCACCCCGTCTACGACACCCCCATCACGCTCGGCCCGACGTCCACCGTGGGCGAGGCGCTGTCGCTGCTCACCAAGCGGGCGCACGGGATCGTGGTCGTGGTCGAGAACGGCATGCCGATCGGCGTGGTCACCGACGGCACCTGCCGGGATGTGGACCGCTTCACCCAGCTCTCCGAGGTGATGGCGCCCGACCCGCTGACGGTGCCCGCCGGCACCGACCTGCCGAAGATCTTCGACGTCCTGTCCGACGCGCGGGTCAGTGCCGCACCGGTCGTCGACGGGGACCGGCTGGTCGGCGTCATCACCCGCAAGGGAGCCCTGCGCTCGGCGCTGTACCAGCCCGCGGTCGACGCCGAGGGGCGGCTGCTGGCCTCGGCGGCCGTGGGCATCAACGGCGACGTCGCGGACAAGGCCGCCGCCTTGCTGGCGTCCGGGGTGGACGTGCTGGTGGTGGACACGGCCCACGGGCACCAGGAGAAGGCGATCGAGGCGGTGCGGGCGGTGCGTTCGGTCGCCGGGCGCACGCCCGTGGTGGCCGGGAACGTCGTCACCGCCCAGGGCACCAGGGACCTGATCGAGGCCGGCGCCGATGTGGTCAAGGTCGGGGTGGGCCCCGGGGCGATGTGCACCACGCGGATGATGACCGGCGTTGGCCGGCCGCAGTTCTCAGCCGTGGAGGAGTGCGCGGACGTGGCGCGGGGTCTCGGCAGGCACGTGTGGGCCGACGGCGGGGTGCGCCACCCCCGCGACGTGGCGCTCGCGCTGGCCGCCGGCGCGGCCAACGTCATGGTGGGTTCCTGGTTCGCGGGGACCTACGAGAGCGCGGGCGACATCCACGACGACGGGGCGGGCCGCCAGTACAAGGAGTCCTTCGGCATGGCGTCGGCACGGGCGGTCAAGGCCCGGACGGCGACGTCCTCGGGCTTCGACCGGGCTCGCGCGGGCCTGTTCGAGGAGGGCATCAGCTCGTCGCGGATGTACCTGGATCCGGCCCGGCCGGGCGTCGAGGACCTCGTCGACCAGATCGTCGCCGGGGTCCGGTCGGCCTGCACCTACGCCGGGGCGCGCACCATCGACGAGTTCTACGAGCGGGCGGTGCTCGGGGTGCAGAGCTCGGCGGGCTACGAGGAGGGCCGGCCGCTGCCGACCAGCTGGTGAAGGCGCTCCCACCCGAGCACTTCGAGGAGCTGGTCGCCGACGCGCTCGACGAGGTGCCGGCCGAGCTGATGGAGCTGCTGGACAACGTCGTCGTCCTGGTGGAGGACCGCAATCCCGACGAGCCGGACCTGCTGGGGCTCTACGAAGGTCACGCGCTGACCGAACGCGGTTGGCACTACGGCGGCGACCTGCCGGACCGGATCATGATCTACCGCGAGGCGATCTGCGACATCTGCGACACCGAGGACGACGTGGTCGAGGAGGTCACGATCACCGTCGTCCACGAGATCGCCCACCACTTCGGCATCGACGACGACCGCCTGCACGAACTCGGCTGGTCCTGACCCGGGATTCGTGCACTAAGCGCCGCGCGGTCAGTGCACAGAAGTGCGGGCCTGGGTCCGGGTAGCGTGGGACGGCGTGCCTTCCGACTCCGCTTCCGCGGCCGGCAAGCTGCCGATCAAGATGCTGCACGACCGCCTCCTGGTCGCGCTGCGCAAGGAGGACGGCGACCGTCGCTCCAGCGGCGGCATCCTCATCCCCGCCACCGCGCAGGTCGCCAAGCGACTGGTGTGGGGCGAGGTCCGCGGCGTCGGCGCGAGCTGCCGGCAGGTGAAGGTCCGTGATCAGGTGCTCTTCTCCCCGGAGGACCAGCACGAGGTCGAGGTGCACGGCGAGGACCTGATCATCCTCCGGGAGCGCGACGTGCACGCCGTCGCGGCCGAGCGGATCGAGGAGTCCACCGGCCTCTACCTCTGAGCCGCCGGATCCAGGGCGCGCCCGGGCGGCGAAGGAAGTGAGCGGGGCGAAGTTCCGGAACCCGTCAGACTGTGCTCCTGACGCCGATGGAAGGCCCCCATGTCTCGCCTCCGCTGGTTGCCGCCGGCCCTGATCCTGCTCGTGTGGCTGGGCAGCGCCGCGCCCCTGAGCGCGCTGGGCAGCAAGCTCACCGGCCTGCAGGAGAACGACGTGGCGGCGTTCCTGCCCGACAGCGCCGAGTCCACCCAGGTGCGGGATCTGCAGGCGGAGTTCCAGCCCACCGAGTCGATCCCCGCCCTACTGCTGTGGGAGAGCCCCCAGCTCGTCGATCGCGCCGGCCTCGCCGAGATCGGCGAGCGGATCGCCGCGGCCGCCGAGGTGGCGGAAGAGGCCGATGCCCTGGTCGGTCCGGCCTCGCCACCGATCCCCGTCCGGGGACGGCGAGGCGGTGCAGGCCTACCTGCCGCTGAGCCCGGACCTGAGCGACGACCTGCTCCCCCTGGTCGACGAGCTGCGCGCGACCATCGCCGTCGACGGCACCGACTCGTTCGTCACCGGCCCGGCCGGCATCTTCGCCGACTTCTCCAGCGCCTTCGAGGGCATCGACGGCCTGCTCCTCCTGGCTGCCTTCGGCGTCGTCCTGGTGATCCTGCTCGTCGTGTACCCCAGCCCGCTGCTGCCGCTGCTCGTCATCGGCACGGCCGGCCTCGCACTCACCGCCTCCAACGCGGTCGCGTACCTCCTGGTCGACAGCGGCTTCATCGGCGTCAACGGCCAGAGCCAGGGCATCGCCTCGATCCTCGTCGTGGGTGCCGCCACCGACTACGGGCTGCTGCTCGCCGCCCGCTTCCGCGAGGAGATGCGCCGGGAGCGGTCGAAGTACGCCGCCATGCGGGTCGCCCTCCGGCAATCGTGGGAACCGATCGTCGCCTCCGGCGCCACCGTCATCCTCGGCGTCCTCTGCCTGCTGCTGTCCGAGCTCGGCGGGAACCGCGGCATGGGCCCCATCTCGGCGGTCAGCGTCACCTTCGCCGTGATCGCGACGCTCACCTTCCTCCCGGCGGCGCTCGTGCTGCTCGGCCGCGGGGCTTTCTGGCCCTTCCTCCCGCACTACGGCAGCGAGCCCAAGAAGGGCCGCGGCTGGCCGTGGGTCGCCGCACTGGTCGGCCGCCGTCCCCACCGGGTGCTGGTCCTGAGTGTCGGAGCTCTCGTTGCCGGCGCCGTCTTCGCCCCGACGTACGACGCGGACGGCATCCCGGTCACCGACGCCATCCAGGGCGAGTCGAACGGCGTCGCCGGGCAGGAGGCGCTGGCTCGCCACTTCGACGCCGGTACGGGCAGCCCGACGGTGATCGTCACGCCCGAGGACAGCTGGCCCGAGGTCGCCGAGACCGCCGCGGCCACCGGCGGCGTCGCCGCGGTCCTCCCCTACACCGGTGGACCACCGGCTCCCGGGGCGCAGCCGGTCGTCGTCGACGGGCTGGTGCGGCTGGACGCGACGCTCTCGGTCGCACCCGACAGCGTCGCCGCCATCGAGACCGTGAAGTCGCTGCGCACGTCGCTGGACGACGCCGACCCGGACGCGCTCGTGGGCGGTGAGACGGCGAGCAACCTGGACGCGCGGGAGAGCGCCGCCCGCGACCTACGGGTGATCGTGCCCAGCGTCCTGCTGGTCATCACCGTCGTGCTGGCCCTGTTGCTGCGGGCCCTGGTCGCGCCTCTGCTCCTGGTCGCCACGGTGGTGCTCAGCGTCGGGGCGACGGTCGGCGTCGCGGCGCTGCTCTTCGACGACCTCTTCGGCTTCCCGGGCAGCGATCCGACCATCCTGTTGATCGCCTTCGTCTTCCTCGTCGCCCTCGGGATCGACTACAACATCTTCCTGATGACCAGGGCCCGCGAGGAGTCGGCGTTGCACGGCACGAGGGACGGCGTCCTGCGCGCCCTGGCGGTGACCGGCGGCGTGATCACCTCGGCAGGGCTCGTCCTGGCAGCCACCTT
>JALYMS010000077.1 GCA_030773535.1 Actinomycetota bacterium
CGTGCGCACTGGCCTGCTCGAACGCCTCGGGGCTGTCGAGGTCCCAGCACAGCGGCGGCGGGAAGACGTTGCTGCGCCACTGGTCGTGCGCGATGGCCAGTGCCCGGTCGCGGTCGGGGTCCCAGGAGACGTGCACCTGGATGATCAGCTTGCCGCGACCGCCCTCCTCGCGGTAGGCGGTGATCATCTCGCGCAGCTTGTCGTGGGGCTGGTTGATGGTGACCAGGCCGTCGGCCCACGCGGCCCCGTTCCGGGCGGTGGCCACGCTGACCGCCGGTGCGATCAGGGCCGGCTGCTGGTCGGGCAGCGTGTAGACCTTGGCGCGCTCGACCGTGACCAGTCCCTGGTGGGTGACCTCCTCACCTGCGAGCAGGGCACGGATGACGTCGATGCACTCGCGGAGGCGGGCGTCGCGCGCCTTCTTCGGCAGCCACTTGTCCCCGGTGACGTGCTCGTTCATGGCCTCGCCGCTGCCGAGTGCGACCCAGAACCGGCCGGGGAACATGGCACCGAGGGTGCCGATGGCCTGCGCGATGATCACCGGGTGGTAGCGCTGGCCGGGGGCGTTGACCGCTCCGAAGGGCAATGACGTCGTCGCCATGGCGGCGCCCAGCCAGGACCAGGCGAAGCCCGAGTGGCCCTGCCGCGGGTTCCACGGCGTCAGGTGGTCCGAGCACATCGCCGCGGTGAAACCCACCTCCTCCGCGTGCTGGACCGCCTTCAGCAGCTCCGCGGGGTGGATCTGCTCGTGGGAGTTGTGGAACCCGATGACCGGCATCCGCCATGCCTACCGAAGGTCGGCGTCCCCGGCCAGGCGAGTTGGTACGCCCGCAAGGTCATCCGCCCAGCAGCGGTTCGTAGACCTTCTGCGTGCGGTCCAGGACCTCCTGCAGTTCGTCGGCGCCGCGGAAGTCGCCGGTGATGTACTCCTCCCCCACCTGTTCGACGACCGCCTGCTCGTCGTGCGCCGTGCGCAGCGCGTCCTCGAGCACGGTGACGATCTCCTCCGGCAGGCCGGCCGGCCCCGCGAGACCGAAGGTGGAGCCGGCGAGGGTGAGCTCGGGGAACCCTGACTCGGCGAGGGTGGGCGTGTCGGGCAGCCACGGCAGCTGCTCCTCCGTGGACACCGCGAGCGGCCGGAATGCGCCCGCGTCGATGTTGGTCGTGACGTCCGAGGAGGCGTTGATGAGCACCGCGTCGACGTTTCCGCCGAGCAGCGCCGTGGTCATCTCCGCGTTGCCGTTGAAGGGCACGATGGTGACCTCGACGCCGTACTCCTCGCGCAGCCGAACCAGCTCGATCCCCTGCGGCGTGGACGCCCCCGGCGTCCCGACGGTGATGGTCCCCGGGTTCTGCTCGGCGGCGGCGAAGAAGTCCTCCGCCGTCGCGGACGGGGAGCCGGAGCCCACGGCGAGAACCGAGGGGACCTCGGCCATCACCCCGATCGGGGTCACGTCGTCCTTCGTGTACCCCACTTCGTTGGCCAGTGGGGTGAGCACCAGGGTGCCCGCGGTGACCAGTGACAACGTGTACCCGTCCGGCTCCGAGCCCACGAGCTCCTGCATGGCGATGGCCCCCGAGCCGCCCTCGAGGTTCTCGACCACGACCGTCTGCCCGAGCTGTTCCTCGAGCGAGGCGCCGTAGGCACGAGCGGTGAGGTCGGTCGGACCGCCGGCCGCGTAGGGCACGAGGAGCCGGATGTCCTCGGTCGGGTAGTCCGCCGCGGCCTCCTCCGACGGGGCGCCGCCGCCCTGGTCCGCGCACGCGGTAAGCAGGGCGAGGGCGGCGCACGTGGCGAGTGCGCGGGATGGACGGGGCATCGTTGCCTCCAGGGGAGCGGGAGTGGGGAGAACCGGTCAGTCGACCGGCTCGGACAGGTCCGAGCCAATCGGGTGCAACTCGACGACGTCGTCCGCGAAGCGCAGTTCCGCGCCGGTCACCGACCGCAGCTCGTCGCAGCCCAGCCCGCGGACCACCTCCCGGACGAGCAGCCCGTCCGGGGTCACGTCGAGGACGGCGAGGTCGGTGAAGATGCGGTCGACGACGCCCGCGGCGGTCAGCGGGTAGGTGCAGCGGGGCAGGATCTTGGGACGCCCGTCTCGCGTGGTGTGCGCGGTCATGACCAGCACACGTCTGGCACCCACGGCCAGGTCCATCGCCCCACCGACTGCCGGCGGCATCGCGGCGTCGTCGGTGGCCCAGTTCGCCAGGTCGCCCTCTGCCGACACCTGGAAGGCGCCGAGCACGCTGATGTCCAGGTGCCCGCCGCGCATCATGACGAACGCGTCGGTGTGGTGGAAGATCGACCCTCCAGGCAGCAGGGTGACCAGCTGCTTCCCGGCGTTGATCAGCTCGGGGTCCTCGTGGCCGGGGGCGGGCGCCGGGCCCATGCCCAGGATGCCGTTCTCGCTGTGGTAGACGATCTCCTTGTCCGGACCCACCACGTCGGCCACCAGCGTCGGTAGGCCGATGCCGAGGTTCACGTACGAACCGTCGGGGATGTCCTGGGCCACCCGCCGGGCCACGTCCGTGGGCGACAGCGTCCGACTCACGTCGCCACCTGCACGACGCGGTCGACGAAGATGCCGGGTGTGACCACGCACTCCGGATCCAGTTCGCCCAGCTCCACGAACTCGCTCACCTGCACCACGGTGAGCGCGGCAGCGGTCGCCATGGTCGGGCCGAAGTTCCGGGCCGCGGTCCGGTAGACCAGGTTCCCCCAGCGGTCGGCCCGGAAGGCCTTGATCAGCGCGACGTCGGCCGGCAGCGGCTCCTCGAACACGTGCCGGCGACCGCTGATCATGCGGACCTCCTTGCCCTCCGCCAGCAACGAGTCGGCACCGGTCGGGGTGAAGAAGCCACCGAGGCCTGCGCCCGCGGCCCGCATGCGTTCGCTGAGCGTGCCCTGCGGCACGAGGGCCAGCTCGATGTCACCGGCGCGCCAGAACTTCTCGAACCACACCGACCCGGCCGACCGTGGGTACGAGCAGATGATCTTCCGTACCCGGTGCTCGCGGATGAGCCCCGCGATGTCGGTCTCGCCGCTGCCGGCGTTGTTGGTCACGACGGTGAGGTCCCTGGCGCCCTGTTCCAGCAGCGCGTGCACGAGTTCCACCGGGACGCCGGAGTTGCCGAAGCCGCCGACGAGCACGGTCGCGCCATCGGGTACGCCGGCCACGGCGTCGGCGAGCGTGGCCACGCGCTTGTCGATCACACCCCGTCGCCCCCTCGCCGGTGCGACCGGGAGGACGTGGACGGCGGCGGGACCAGCCCGGCATCCACCACGACGATGCCGGGACCAGGCGCGCCGTCCGTCGCGCCCGTGGCCCTGGACCCGGTGGCCTCAGTCGCCGACGACATCGCGGAAGGTCTCCTCGGTCTCGGCGAAGAGGTCGGCCAGGCCGTCGCGCCCGATGAACTCCTGGGGGACGTAGCGCGGATCGAGCGCCTCGACGACCTGCTCGTCCTCCGACGCCCCGCGCAGGCTCTCCTCGAGTCGCTGGACGATCTCCTCGGGCGTGCCCGCCGGGGCCAGGACGCCGAACGTCGTGGTGCTCTGGACGAGTTCGGGATAGCCCAGCTCGACGAATGTGGGTGCGTCCACGTACGGCAGCGCCTCGCTGGTGCCCACGGCCAGCACCCGCAGGTCGCCCGCCTCGATGGCCGGCAGCGCATCCTGTGACAGGTTGATGAAGCCGGCCGAGACGTTGCCGCCCAGCAGCGCCGTCTGCACCTCGGAGGCTCCCTCGAAAGGGACCACGGTCAGCGGGACGTCGTACAGCTGGGTGATCCGGCGCGTCTCGGCGGCGTGCGTGTTGGTGGCTCCCGGGGTGGCCACGCTGATCGCCTGCGGGTCCTGACGGGCCGCCGCGAAGAGCGACTCCAGGTCCCGGTGGGGCGAGGCGGCGGGCACCACGATGCCCGAGGGCACCTGGGTCACCACGCCCACCGGCGCGAAGTCCTCCCGCGTGTAGCCCACGTCCTCGGCGAGGTAATTGAGCACCGCCGTCGGCAGGGCCGTCATGGACAGGGTATGGCCGTCCGGCGGCGAGGAGATGAGCTCGATGTAGCTGGTGGCACCCGAGGCGCCCGGAAGGTTCTCGACCACCACCGCCCTGTCCAGTTCTCCCTCCATGTACCGGCCCAGTGCCCGGGCCGCGATGTCGGTCGGTCCGCCGGCCGAGTACGGCACGAGGAGCCGGATGTCCTCCGACGGGTACTCCGCCGAGTTCGCCGAGCCGCCCTGAGTGGCGCAGCCCGACAGGGCCAAGCAGAGGGCCAGCGGGACGGCGAGCGCACGCGTCGGTCTCATCGTTCTCCTTCGTTCGTCGGTGATTTCGGGACGCCGCGGGCGGCGTCTCCGGATCGGGGTTTCGCGCCGGCGCCATCCACGGCGGGCGGCGGGGCGTACACGGCCGGGTCGCCGTCCTGCGGGGCCACGTCCTCCGGGTTCACGTGACCGAAGACGGCACGCCGGCGGCGCGCGGCGATCACGCTGAGCACGACGACGAGGGCCATGACGGCGAGCAGACCGCCGGACAGCGGGCGGGTGACGAAGATGTCGAGGCTGCCTCCGGAGATGAGCATCGACTGCCGGAAGGCGCGCTCCATGATCTCGCCGAGGACGAACGCCAGCACCAGCGGGCCCGGCTCGAAACCGGTCTTCTTCATGAGCCAGCCGATGACGCCGAAGACGAGCACGACCCACATGTCGAAGATGTCGTTGTTCACCGAGAAGACGCCGGCCATGGTGACCACGAGCGCGAAGGCCGCGAGGATCCCGGCGCGGACCCGGAGCAGCTGGACGAACACGCCGACGAGCGGGATGTTCAGGGCCAGCAGCATCAGGTTGCCGATGACCATCGAGGCGATGACGCCCCAGAACACCTCCGGTTCCTCCGTGATCAGTTTCGGGCCGGGCGTGATGCCCTGCACCAGCAGCGCACCGTAGATCAGCGCCAGCACCACGTTGGCCGGGATGCCGAGGGTGAGCAGCGGGATGAAGGCGGAGGTGGACGAGGCGTTGTTCGCCGTCTCCGGGCCCGCGACCCCCTCGATGGCGCCCTTGCCGAAGCGGCTCGGGTCCTTCGCCCGGCGCTTCTCGAGCGCATAGGAGGCGAGGGAGGAGATGACGCCGCCACCGCCGGGCAGCACACCGATGACGAACCCGAGAACCGAGCCCCGGCCGATGGCGCCGGCCGAGTCGCGGAAGTCCTGGCGCGTCGGCCAGATGTTCTTGATCTTCGCGGTGACGGCCTGGACCTTCTCGGTCCGCTCGAGACTGTGCAGGATCTCTCCCACGCCGAAGAGGCCCATGGCCACGGCCACGAAGTCGATGCCGTCGAACAGCGACACCTGCCCGAAGGTGAAGCGCGCTGTACCGGTGATCGGATCCTGGCCCACGGTGGCCAGCAGGAGGCCGAGCGCGGCCATGGACAGGCTCTTCAGCGGGGAGCCGCTGCCGAGGTAGGTGACCAGGAGGATGCCGAGAACGGTGAGCGCCACGTACTCCGGTGGCCCGAAGGCGACCGCGAGGTCGGCCAAGGGCGGGGCCAGCAGCATGAGCCCGACGACGGAGAGGATGCCGCCGATGAACGACCCGACGGCCGCGATGCCCAGCGCCGGTCCGGCCCGCCCCTGCCGGGCCATCTGGTAACCGTCGAACGTCGTCACCACGGAGGCGGCCTCTCCCGGCAGGCGGAGGAGCACCGACGTGATGGTGCCGCCGTACATCGATCCGTAGTAGATGCCGGCGAGCAGGATCACCGCCGTTGCCGGCTCGATCGCGTAGGTCAGCGGCAGCAGGAGAGCGATCGTGGCGGTCGGCCCCAGGCCAGGAAGCACGCCGATGACGGTGCCGACGAGCACGCCGATGAAGACGTAGAGCAGGTTGGTCGGGTCGAGGGCGACCGCGAAACCCTGACCGATGCCGTCGAGGATCCCCACCTCAGCCCCCGAGCAGTTGGTCGACCGGGCCCGCCGGGAAGGGCACACCGAGGGCGATCACGAAGAGCAGGTGCAGGACGAGCGCTCCGCCCACGCCGAGGCCCAATGACATCCGCCAACTCTCGCGCCCGAAGAAGCGCAGCCAGGCAGTCAGCATGACGATGGTCGGCAGGACGAAACCGAGCGTCTGGAACAGCACGACGAACACGGCGAGGCCGACCAGCCCGGCGATGATGCGCACGGTGCCCGCCGTCCAGGGTTCGTAGTCCTCGGCCGGGTCGACGACCAACAGCACGGCGGCCGTCGCGGTCATCAGTCCGGCGACGATGAACGGCCACAGCCCCGGCCCCGGGGCGGTCAGCTCGCCCAGGCCCATGCCGGCGGCCTGGAGCAGCGCCGCGATGCCCAGGGCCAGGAGGACCACTGGGGCTATTCGGCGCAGGATCAGGGCGCGGAGTGGCGAATGTGACTGGCTCCGGTCAGGAGCGGTGTCAGTGGATGACGACGGTGTCATGGACCACCTCGGGACAGGGGTCAGATGTGACCTGGGACGCTATGTGGCCGATGCTGAGAAGGTCCAATACAGAACGACGGCCCGATTCATCGCCGTAGTACATGAATCGCGCGGCGGCTCGGACGGGAGGACCGGTGGAACTGCGTCACCTGCGGGCCTTCCTGGCCGTGGCCGAAGAGCTGCACTTCGGCCGCGCCGCGAGCCGCCTGCGCATCGCCCAGCCCGCGCTCAGCCAGCAGGTCAAGCAGCTGGAACAGGACCTGGGTGCGGTCCTGCTCGAACGCACCACCCGGCAGGTGCGGCTCACGGGTACGGGTGCGGCCTTCGTCGGCCACGCCCGACGCGTTCTTGACGAGATCGAACGCGCGCGCGAGTCGGTCCTGCTCACCGAGTGCGGGGAGCGGGGGGAGATCCACGTCGGCGTCACAGGTGCGATCACCTGGCGGCTCCTGCCGCGGGTCGCCCGCACGTACCGGGAGCGGTACCCCCTGGTCCGCATGGAGCTGCACCCGGCTCGCTTCAGCAGCGCCCAGGTGGGAGCCCTGTACGACGGCCAGATCGACGTCGGCTTCCTTCGCGCTCCGGTGCCGCCGGGTCCACTGACCAGCCGGATCATCCTGAACGAAGCCCTCGTGGCCGTGCTCCCGGAAGGTCACCCGCTGGCGCACCACCGGGAAGTGGCGCTGGCCGAGCTCTCGGACGACAACTTCGTCAGCTACCCCTCCATGCAGGGCTCGACGCTGCGCGACGCCGCGGTGCACGCCTGCTGGTCCGCGGGGTTCACGCCGCGGGTCGTGCAGGAGGCGCCGGACACCCACACGGTCGTCGCGCTGGTCAGCGCGGCGGTGGGTGTGGCCCTGCTGCCTGCCTCGGCCGAGACACTGCAGTTCGAGGGGGTCGTTTTCGCGCCCATCGCCGGGGACGTCGACGTCCGGGTGCCGATCGCCCTGGCCTGGCGCCGGAACGACCGTTCGCCGGTCCTCGCTCGCTTCCTCGCCATCGCCGAGGAGGTGCTGCCCGGCCCGACACCGGAGGCGCCGGCCTGAGCCGGCGCCGTCCGGGCACGGCCGGCTCACTCCTGCAGCAGCGGGCCGTACACCTCGACGATGTCGTCGATGCGGCTCTGGAACGCCTCGGCACCGATGAACTCGTCGGGGACGTACTGCTCGCCCAGCTGCTCGATGACCTCCGGCCGCTCCAGGCACGAGCTGACCGCGTCCTCCAACGTCGCCACGACGTCGTCCGGGGTTCCGGCCGGGGTCGCCAGTCCGAAGATCGACACGCTGAAGGTCAGGTCGGGGAAGCCGAGCTCGGCCAGGGTGGGGACGTCCTCTAGGTAGCTGACCCGATCCTCGGGGCTGACCGCCAGCGGGACGAAGCTATCTGCCTCGATGTTCTCCAGCACGTCCCGCGAGGCGTTGATGAAGACCGCGTCGACGTTGCCGCCCAGCAGTGCGGTGGTCATCTCGGCGTTGCCGGTGAATGGCACGCGCGTGAGTTCGACGCCGTACTCCTCCGCCATGCGCCGCAATTCCATGGCCTGGGACGTGGTGGCGCCGGGGACCCCGACGTTGATCTGACCTGGGTTCTCCTCCGCGAACCGGAACAGGGCCGCTGCGTCGGCGAAGCGCGACCCCTGCCCCACCGCGAGAACTGAAGGGATCTCCGTGATGGCAGCCACCGGGACGTAGTCCTCGTTCGTGTAGCCGACGTCGTCCTGCAACGGGTTGGTGGCCGACGCCGGAACGGCGATGAGGGACAGGCTGTAGCCGTCGTTGCCGCCGGCGATCATCGCCTGCATGCCGAGCGCACCTGAGCCGCCCTCGCGGTTCTCCACGATCACCGTCTGCCCGAAGTCCTCCTCCAGGCAGGTCCCCACGGTTCGCGCCGCCAGGTCCGTCGGTCCCCCCGGGGCGTAGGGCACGTAGAGGTTGATGTCGTCGGCCGGGTAGTCCGCGGCGGCGGCACCACCACCGCCGCCGGAGCTTTCTCCCTCCGTCTCGGCGCAGGCGGCGAGAACGATGACGGAGGCCACGATCAGCGGAGGAATTCGGTATCGGTTGCGTCGCACGGCATCTCCCGGAGCTAGTCGGGTGTGGTCCAGATCACCACAGCTGGAAGATCCGCCGAGCGCTCCACGGTCACGATTCGGTCACCGTTTGCGGCTCGCGCGACCGCGGCGAGGCGCAGGCACACCGGTGGCCAGCGGCCCGCCATCGGGCTCAGCGGCCGCTCAGGGCGAGACGGACCCCGAGGCCGACCAGCGTGGCGCCGGTGACGCCGTCGATGACCCGGGTCGTGCGCGGGCTCCGGAGCCGGCGGCCCAGCGCGCCCGCCGCGAGGATCAGCAGGGTGAACCAGCCGAGCGAGATCGCCCCGTGGACGGCGGCCAGCAGCAGCCCTACCGCCAGCGGATCCCTGCCGGCGGGCACGAACTGCGGGAGCAGCGCGACGTAGAAGACCCCGACCTTCGGATTGAGCAGGTTGGTGAGCAGGCCCAGCCGGGTGGCCCGCCAGGCCGACCGGCCGGGCGCATCGTCGGGGAGCGGGTCCGCGGGACCGGGGCGCGCCGCCCGCCGGAGCAGCCGGCCACCGAACCAGATGAGGTACGCCGCCCCGGCATACCTGAGCAGATCGAAGGCCAGCTCCGAGGCGGTGACCAGCGCGGAAACGCCGACCGCGGCCGCCGCGCCCCACACGAGCAGCCCGGCGACGATGCCGGCGGCGGTGGCGGCCGCTTCCCGGCGTCCCCGGGCGAGAGCGGCACGCAGGACCAGCGCCGTGTCGAGGCCCGGGGTGAGGGTCAGGACCACCGCCACCAGGGCGAAGGTTCCGACCGCGGTGCCGAGGCTCACACGGCCATCGTGGCGCAGAAGGGCCCCTGGCACTGCGGTGACCGGCCCGCACCGCGAGGATCGGCGGGTGACACAAACCCCGACCACCGACGAGTGGGGCATCGACGCGACGTGGCTGGACGCCCTCGACGAGGAGCACGAGGTGGCCCAGACCACCATCGAGCGCCTGCGGGAGGTCATCGGCACGCCGCCCCCCGACCTCGAGGAGCGGGCGCCCATCGTCGCCCGCCCCGGCGACGCCCTGGAGGTCGACGAGGCGGAGGTGGTCTGCGAGGACGGCGAGGTGCGCTCGATCGACGGCGAGCTGCCCGCCGACTTCCCGCTGGGCTACCACTGGCTCACCTCGCCCGACGGGCCCCGACGCCGGCTGATCGTCTCACCGGGCCGCTGCTGGCTGCCCGAGGGCTACCGGGCCTGGGGGTGGGCGGTGCAGCTCTACGCGACGCGCAGCCGCTCGAGCTGGGGCATTGGTGACCTCGGCGACCTGCACGCGGTCCGGCAGATGGCCGCCGACCAGGGCGCCGGGTTCCTGCTGATCAACCCGCTGCACGCCGTCGCCCCGACCGCCGGTCAAGAGGCGAGCCCCTACCTGCCGGCCACCCGCCGCTTCCGCAACCCCATCTACCTCCGGGTGGACGAGGTGCCCGGCGCCGACCGGGTCGACCTCGAGCAGGACGCCGGCCGGGCGCTGTCCGACGGGCCACTGATCGACCGCGACGCGATCTGGGCGCGCAAGCGCGAGGTCCTGATGCGGATCTTCTTCGCCCACGGCGGCGGCGAGGCCTTCGTCCGGTGGCGGGAGGAGCAGGGGCAGACCCTGCAGGACTGGGCCACCTGGGCGGCGATCGCCGAGGAGCACGGGGGCGACTGGCACACCTGGCCCGAGGAGCTCCGCCGTCCCGAGGGACCGGCGGTGGCTGCCTACGTCGAGCGGCACGGCGCGGTCGTCGCGTTCCACGCCTGGCTGCAATGGGCGCTGGAGCTGCAGTTCACCGCCGCCACCGACGGGATGACTGTCATCCAGGACCTGCCGATCGGCGTCGCCGGCGGCGGAGCCGACGCCTGGACCTGGCAGGAGGTCCTCGCCGAGGGCGTCAGCGTCGGCGCTCCTCCGGACGCCTTCAACTCCAAGGGCCAGGACTGGGGCTCGCCTCCGCTGGTCCCCTGGCGGCTCCGCGACGCCGACTACGAGCCCTTCGTGCAGTCGATCCGCGCCACGATCGCGGGCGCCGGCGGGTTGCGGATCGATCACGTGATGGGCCTGTTCCGGCTGTGGTGGGTGCCCTCGGACGGGAGCGCCGCGGACGGCGCGTACGTCCGCTATCCGGCCGAGGATCTGCTCAACATCGTCGCCCTCGAGAGTTCTCGGGCCCAGGCGCTGGTCGTTGGCGAGGACCTCGGCACCGTCGAGGACGGCGTCCGCGAGGCCATGGCCGAACACGGCGTGCTGTCCTACCGGCTGCTCTGGTTCGAGGATGACGACCCCGCGGAGTGGCCGGCCGCCTCGATGGCCGCCGTCACCACCCACGACCTGCCCACGGTGGCGGGGCTGTGGACCGGCGCCGACGTCGCCGAGCAGCGGGAGCAGGGCACCGGCACCGAGGAGGAGCTGGAGCGCGGACGCACGTCGCTGCTGGCGCATCTGCCCGGGCTGAACGAGGACTCCGCCGCGGACGAGGCGGTGGAACGGGCGCACGAGCTGCTCGCCCGCGCGCCGTCGACCCTGCTCGCCGCCACCCTCGACGACGCCGTCGGTGAGGTGCGCCGGCCGAACATGCCCGGCGCCGACGAGCGACCGAACTGGTCACTGCCGCTTCCCGTCCTGGTGGAGGACCTGGCGGCGCACCCCCTGCTCCAGCGGGTCGCACGGACGCTGGCCGACGGCGTGGCCGGCGACTGATCGCCGGCACACCGTCGCGTCATCGAACACTCGTTCGAGAGGCGTGGCAGACTGCTCGGGTGGCCGGCGGTATGCAATCGGGGCGCTCGCGGCGTTCGCTGGGCGAGCGCGCGGCGATCTCGGGCGTCCGACCGGACGACACCGTCCAGGAGGGTCGGCCGATCCCGCCCGGGGACGACCCCGGCGAGGGCCGGAGCGGGTACGCCGCGGCCGGAGCGGGCGGCGAGGGCCGGCACTGCTGGGTGCGCGAGCCGCCAGAGGCTCCCGGGACCTGGCCGGGCCTGCTGGTCGAGTGGCGGCAGCGCGACGGCGTCTGGCAGGGCCGGGTCGCCTACACCGTGACGGGTCCGCACGGTCCGGCACTGGTCGAGGCCTGGCTCCCGGCGGCTCGGCTGGAGCCGCGCTGAGCAGCCTGGGCGTGCCCCGGTTTGGCGGCGCACCCCCCGGCTATGGCCAACCGCGCCACCACCGACGCAGAGGAGCTCCCATGACCGGCCCCCACGATCGCCCCACGCTCGACGACGTCATGGACATCGAGGAACACCCGACCCGCGACCGCACCCAGCACGCGAAGGATCCGCACCCGGGCGAC
>JALYMS010000078.1 GCA_030773535.1 Actinomycetota bacterium
GCCGGGGCCTCAGGTGCCGGGGCCTCAGGCGCCGGGACGACGCCGGTGCAGCTGAACGGGCACCGGACTGCCCGGATGGGGCGCGACCATGCCCTGGTCCAGGCGCAGCTCGGTCAGCCGGCGTAGCTCGGCGTACGTCGCGTCCCCCAGCAGGGCGGTCAGCTCGGCGGCGTAGGTGTCGACCAGCGGTTCGTGCGCGACGTGGGCGGCCGGGGAACCGGTGCACCACCAGTGCAGGTCGTGGCCGCCCGGGCCCCAGCCCCGGCGGTCGAACTCGCCGATCGTCGTCATCAGGATCCGGGTCCCGTCCGGGCGGTCCACGTGCTCCTGTGCCCGGCGAACCGGGAGCTGCCAGCAGACGTCGGGCTTGGTGGTGAGCGGGTGCAGCCCGGTCCGCACGGCCATCCGGTGCAACGCGCAGCCGCTGCCGCCGGGATGCCCCGGTCGGTTCAGGAAGATGCAGGCGCCGTCCACGACGCGGGTGCGCAGCGCCTGCTCCCCGGCGGCATCGTCCGCGGCGTCGTCGTCGGCCGGGTCCTCCTCGGTCCAGAGGTGTCGTCCTTCGGGGCCCAGCTGCCAGTCGTCGTCGGTCAGGTCGGCCACGGCCGCGGTCACCCGGGCGAGGTCGTCGGCATCGGTGAAATAGGCCCCGTGGCTGCAGCAGCCGTCGTCCGGCCGGTCCGCGACGACCCCCGCGCACCCACGACCGAAGATGCACGTCCAGGCCGACGTCAGCCAGGTCAGGTCCGCCCGGACGACGTGGCCGGGGTCGGCCGGGTCCGGGAACTCCACCCATTCGCGGGCGAAGTCGAGCCCGACCTCCGGCGGCGGATCGTGCGGCACCGGGCCAGCCTAGGCCGTGGCCGCGCCGGTCCAGGGCGCGCTCCCGAGGGCCGCCCGGCGGGCCCGACCCGGCAGACTGAGGCTCATGCGCCTCGGGGTCCTCGACGTCGGTTCCAACACCGTTCACCTGCTGGTGGTCGACGCCCACCGAGGTGCGCACCCCACCCCGATGCACGACGACCGGTCGGTCCTGCGGCTGGCCGAGCACGTGGGCCCCGACGACGTGTTGTCGAAGGCGGGGGAGAAGGCGCTGCTGCGGGCGGTGCAGGAGGCGTGCGACCAGGCGGAGAAGCAGCGCTGCGACGAGTTCCTGGCGATGGTCACGTCCGCGATCCGCGAGGCCTCCAACGGCCTGGAGGTCCTCGGGCGCATCCGCGATCGGACCGGTGTGGACCTGCAGGTGCTCACCGGGGAGGAGGAGGCCCGGCTGACCTTCCTCGCCGTCCGCCGCTGGTTCGGCTGGAGCGCGGGGCGGCTACTCATCCTCGACATCGGCGGCGGGTCCCTCGAGCTGGCCAGCGGCGTCGACGAGGACCCCGACGTCGCCCTCTCGCTCCCGCTGGGCGCAGGGCGGATGACGCGCCGGTTCCTGCCGGAGGCGCAGGTGGGAGGGCGTCCCGATCTCGCCGCCCTGTCGGAGCTGGACTCCTATGCCGGCGACCTGCTCGAGCCGGCGGCGAAGAAGCTGAGGCATGCGGGGAAGCCCGATCTCGTGGCCGCGACGAGCAAGACGTTCCGGACGCTGGCCCGGCTGACCGGTGCCGCCCCCTACTCGGCGGGACTGCAGGTCCCCAGGGAACTATCCGCCGACGGCCTGGGGCAGCTGGTGGGCTTCGTCTCCAGGATCGAGTCCTCGGCCCTGGCCGAGCTCCGCGGCGTGTCGCCGGATCGCGCGCACCAGATCCCGGCAGGTGCCGTGGTGGCAGCCGCCACGATGCGTGCGCTCGACGTACGGTGCGTGAGGATCTGCCCGTGGGCGCTGCGGGAGGGTGTCATCCTGCGCAGGCTGGACTCGTTGGGAGGATCGTGATGGGCGAACCGGACTGGAACCCCGACACGGGGGGACGCTCCCTCGCCGAGATCCTCCGCGAGGCGAACATCGAGTCCGCCACCCGCGCCGCCCGCCGCCGCTCGTGGGACGACCCGGAGGAGACCGGCATCCGGCAGCGCCGGGCGGAGGCAGCCGCCGATCGGGCCGGCTTCGGACGGCGCAGGAGCGATCTGTCCGACGGAGGGCCGCCGCCGCGTGACCGTCCCGACTTC
This sequence comes from Actinomycetota bacterium, assembly GCA_030773535.1. Classification (GTDB taxonomy): domain Bacteria; phylum Actinomycetota; class Actinomycetes; order Mycobacteriales; family Geodermatophilaceae; genus Blastococcus_B. The sequence continues at coordinate 2,107 of JALYMS010000078.1, forward strand.
TCCCGTCCCGCGCCCGAGCCCCACACTGCGGCCATCCCGGGGATGCGGCCCGACCGCAAGCCCGGCGTCCCGGCCGCGTCAGCTGCCCCGGCGTCGGCTCCTCCCTCGGCCTCTCCCGGGTCGGCTCCGGGAGCGCCGGCCCGTGAGCGTCGCGCCGCCGCGCATTCGGCTCCGCAGCAGGTGGCGACCCGGCGCGGCGCCGACCGGCGGGTGGCCGACCGGCGCAG
>JALYMS010000079.1 GCA_030773535.1 Actinomycetota bacterium
CGCGGATCATCTTCGTCGACACCGAGAGCTCCAACTGGACCTTCGACCCGGTGCGCAAGCAGTACTTCTGGCACCGCTTCTTCTCCCACCAGCCCGACCTCAACTTCGAGAACCCGCGGGTGATCGACGCGATCCTGGATGCCCTGCGGTTCTGGCTGGACCTGGGCATCGACGGCTTCCGGCTGGACGCAGTGCCGTACCTGATCGAGGAGGAGGGCACCAACTGCGAGAACCTGCCGAGGACCCACGACATCCTCAAGCAGGTCCGCAAGGTGGTCGAGGTCGACTACCCCGACCGGGTCCTGCTGTGCGAGGCCAACCAGTGGCCGGCCGACGTGGTCGAGTACTTCGGCGAGGACGGCGACGAGTGCCAGATGGCCTTCCACTTCCCGGTGATGCCGCGCCTGTTCATGGCCGTCCGGCGGGAGCAGCGCTTCCCGATCTCGGAGATCATGGCGCAGACGCCGGCCATTCCCGACAACTGCCAGTGGGGCGTCTTCCTCCGCAACCACGACGAGCTGACCCTCGAGATGGTCAGCGACGAGGAACGGGACTACATGTGGGGGGAGTACGCCAAGGACCCGCGCATGAAGGCCAACATCGGCATCCGCCGTCGGCTGGCGCCCCTGCTCGAGAACGACGTCAACACGCTGGAGCTGTTCAACGCGCTGTTGCTGAGCCTGCCCGGCTCGCCGGTCCTCTACTACGGCGACGAGATCGGCATGGGGGACAACATCTGGCTGGGTGACCGGGACGGCGTCCGCACCCCGATGCAGTGGACGCCGGACCGCAACGGGGGCTTCTCGACGGCCGACCCGCAGCGGATGTACCTGCCGCTGATCCAGGACCCGGTCTACGGCTACCAGGTGACCAACGTGGAGTCGCAGCTGCGCAACTCCAATTCCCTGCTGCACTGGATCCGCCGGATGATCCAGGTGCGCAGCCAGCACCCGACCTTCGGCTCGGGCAGCTTCGAGGAGATCGGCTCCCGCAATCCGACGGTGCTGTCGTTCGTCCGCTGCTTCGGCGACGACGTGGTCCTCTGCGTCAACAACCTGTCCCGCTTCCCGCAGCCGGTGGAACTCGACCTGCGCCGGTTCGAGGGGTACACGCCCGTGGAGCTGACCGGCCGGGTCGAGTTCCCGCAGATCGGCGTGCTGCCCTACATGCTCACCCTGGCCGGGCACGGCTTCTACTGGTTCGAGCTGGCCAAGCCGCCGGAGCCTCTCGGAGGGCTGACGGAGGAGGACGACACCGCCGTCGCCGACTCCCTGCTGGCCGCGGGCCTCGTCGGAACGGGCGAGGACTCCGGAGCAGCCACGGCCGACGACACGGGAGGAACCCGATGAACGCCCTGACCGAGCTGTTCCGCGAGTGGATGCCGCAGCAGCGCTGGTTCGGGGGCAAGGGCCGCGACTGGGCCGACGTCCGCGAGGAGAGTTTCTTCCTCGACAAGTCGCACCCGGTCCTGTCGGTCCACCGGGTGACGGTCGAGTACGCCGACGGCGGCACCGACACCTACCTCGTGCCGGTGTCGTGGTACGAGCATCCCGTCGAGGAACTGTCGTCGGCCCTGATCGGGGCCGTGCCGAACGCCGACCGGGAGAGCTACGCCTACGACGCCATGCGGGACCGGGACGCCACTGCTCCGTGGCTGAACCACCTGGTCGAGTCCGCGGCGGTGGGGCCGCTGCGCTTCGTCCCGGCCGAGGGGGCGGAGATCCCCGCGGGTCTGCCCGGTGACGTCATCTCCACCGAGCAGAGCAACACCTCGCTGGTCTACGGCCAGGAGGCGATCATGAAGCTCTTCCGCCGCATGGAGCCCGGGCTCAACCCGGACGTCGAGATCCACGCCGCGCTGCGGCCGACCGGGAACCCGCACATCGCCGCACTGCTGGGCCACGCCGAGATCGACCACGACCGGGACGCCGGCACCCCGCCGGCCACGGTCTTCATGCTCCAGCGGTTCGTGCCGAACGGCAGCGACGGCTGGCGCCTGGCCACCGCGAGCGTGCGCGACCTCTACGACGAGGGCGATCTGCACGCCGACGAGGTGGGCGGCGACTTCGCCGGTGAGAGCGAGCGGCTGGGTGCCGCGACGGCGTCGGTGCACTCCGACATGGCCAGGGTGCTGCCGACGGAGCCGGCCGACCCGGACTGGTACGGCAGGCTGGCCGCAGCCATGGACGAGCGCCTGGACGCCGCGGTGCGCGTCGTTCCGCAGCTGGCCGAGTACGCCGACGGCATCCGTGCCATCTACGCGCAGGTGGGCGACAGCGACGAGCCGGTGGTGCGGCAGCGAGTGCACGGCGACCTGCACCTGGGGCAGGTCCTGCGGACGGCGACCAGCTGGGTCGTCCTGGACTTCGAGGGTGAGCCGGCCAGGCCCCTGGCCGATCGTCGCGAGCTGGACAGCCCGCTGCGCGACGTCGCAGGCATGCTGCGCAGCTTCGACTACGCGGCCCGCCACATGCTGGTGGAGCAGCCGGAGGACCCGCAGCGGGCCTACCGCGCGCAGGAGTGGGCCGAGCGGAACCGCGCCGCGTTCTGCGCCGGCTACGCCGCGGCCGGGGGCCAGGCCGACCCGTCGTCGGCGCTGCTGCGCGCCTTCGAGGCGGACAAGGCCGTCTACGAGTGCGTCTACGAGGCACGCAACCG
>JALYMS010000080.1 GCA_030773535.1 Actinomycetota bacterium
CTTCCCGCGGTTCAAGACCATGCAGGGCTGGCACGTCCCGCGGCGGGCCGGCTGGGACTGCCACGGCCTGCCCGTGGAGATCGCCGTGGAGCAGGAGCTCGGCTTCGCCGGCAAGCCCGACATCGAGGGCTACGGCATCGCCGAGTTCAACGCCCGCTGCCGCGAGTCGGTGGAACGGCACGTCGACTCGTTCTCCGAGCTGACCCGCCGCATGGGCTACTGGCTCGATCTGTCCACGGCCTACTGGACGATGGATCCCGCGTACATCGAGAGTGTCTGGTGGTCGCTCAAGCAGATCTTCGACAAGGGCCTGCTGGTCGAGGACCACCGCGTCGCGCCGTACTGCCCGCGCTGCGGGACCGGCCTGTCCGACCACGAGGTGGCGCAGGGATACGAGGTCCTCACCGACCCCTCGGTCTACGTTCGGCTGCCGATCACCAGCGGCGAGTGGGCCGGCCGGGCCGACCTGCTGATCTGGACGACGACGCCGTGGACGCTGCCGTCCAACACCGCCGTCGCCGTGAACCCGGAGGTTCCCTACGTCGTCACCCGCACGGGAGCCGGCACCTTCGTGGTCGCGGAGCCGCTGGTCGGCGCCGTGCTGGGGAGGGACGTCGAGGTCCTGGCCCGGATACCCGGTCGCGACCTGGAGCGGGTCGGGTACCGGCGGCCGTTCGACCTGGTCGCCTTCCCCGAGGGCGAGGACGCCCACTTCGTCGTCCTGGCCGACTACGTGACCACCGACGACGGCACAGGTCTGGTGCACCAGTCCCCCGCGTTCGGCGCCGAGGACCTCGCGGTCTGCCGGAGCTACGGCCTGCCGGTGGTCAACCCCATCGACCCGACCGGCCACTTCCTGCCCGACGTGCCGCTGGTCGGCGGGCACTTCTTCAAGGCCGCCGACGCCGCGCTGGTGGAGGACCTGAAGCAGCGCGGCGTGCTGTACCGGGAGCTGCGCTACGAGCACAGCTATCCGCACTGCTGGCGCTGCCACACGCCGCTGATGTACTACGCGCAGCCCTCCTGGTACATCCGGACGAGCCAGATCAAGGAGCGGCTGCTCGCCGAGAACGAGAAGACGAACTGGCACCCGGAGAGCATCAAGACCGGCCGGTACGGCGACTGGCTGAACAACAACGTCGACTGGGCGCTGTCCCGGGACCGGTACTGGGGCACGCCCCTGCCGATCTGGCGCAACGACGCCGACCCGACCCGGCTGGTGGCGGTCGGCTCGCTCGCGGAGCTGTCCGAGCTCACCGGCCGGAACCTCTCTGACCTCGATCCGCACCGTCCGTTCATCGACGACGTGACCTTCACCCGGCCCGGCGAGGAGGGCACCTACCGGCGCGTCCGCCAGGTCATCGACGCCTGGTACGACTCGGGTTCGATGCCCTTCGCCCAATGGGGCGCGCCGCACCGGAACAAGGACGAGTTCGAGGCGTCCTACCCGGCGCAGTTCATCGCCGAGGCGATCGACCAGACCCGCGGCTGGTTCTACACACTGATGGCCGTCGGCACGCTGGTGTTCGGGCGGAGCTCCTACGAGAACGTCCTGTGCCTGGGCCACATCCTCGCCGCGGACGGCCGCAAGATGAGCAAGCACCTGGGGAACATCCTCGAGCCGATCCCGCTGATGGACCGGCACGGCGCCGACGCCGTCCGCTGGTTCATGCTGGCCGGTGGGTCGCCCTGGTCGGCCCGCCGGGTGGGCCACGAGACGCTGTCCGAGGTGGTCCGGAAGGTGCTCCTGACCTACTGGAACACGGCCAGCTTCTTCACCCTCTACGCCGAGGCGAACGCCTGGGATCCGGCGACCACGCCCGCTCCCCCGCGCGCCGAGCGCCCGCTGCTCGACCGCTGGGCGCTGGCCGAGCTCGCCGCGGTGACCGCCGGGGTGACGGACGCGCTGGAGGACTTCGACACGCAGGGTGCCGGCCGGCTGATCGCCGGTTTCGTCGACGACCTGTCCAACTGGTACGTGCGCCGTTCCCGCCGTCGGTTCTGGGACGGCGACCCGGCGGCCCTGGCCACGCTGCACGAGGTGCTCGACGGCCTCACCCGGCTGATGGCGCCGTTCACGCCGTTCGTCACCGAGCGGGTGTGGTCCCGGGCGGTGGTGCCCGGCCTGGGTGGGCGGGGCAACGACACGGTGGCCGACTCGGTGCACCTGGCGTCCTGGCCCGAGGCGGACGAGGACGCCCGCGACGACGAGCTCGTCGGCCAGGTAGTGCTCGTCCGCCGCCTGGTCGAGCTCGGTCGGTCGGCCCGAACCTCGGCCAAGGTCCGGACCCGCCAGCCACTGGCCCGCGCGCTCGTCGCCGCCCCCGGGTGGACGGGCCTGCCCCGCGAGCTCGTCGCCGAGGTCGCCGACGAGCTCAACGTGCTGGAGATGGTCGAGCTGTCCGGTGCCGTGGGGGGCGAACTGGTCGACGTCAGTCTCAAGATCGACTTCCGGGCCGTCGGCCGGCGGCTGGGCAAGCAGGTGCAGGCCGTGGCGAAGGCCGTGGCAGCCGCGGACGCGGCGGAGCTGACCGCCGCCTACCGCGCGGGCAACGCGACCGTGGAGGTCGACGGCGCGCCGGTCGCCCTCGAGGACGGCGACCTGATCGTCACCGAGACACCGCGCGTGGGCTGGACGGTGGCCAGTGGCGGCGGGCTCGCCGTGGCGCTGGACCTGACCCTGTCCCCCGAGCTGGAGCGCGCCGGGTTGGCCCGCGAGGTCGTCCGCCTCGTGCAGGAGGCCCGCAAGAGCAGCGGCCTGGACGTCAGCGACCGGATCGCACTGTGGTGGACCGCGGACGGCGCGGTGGCGCAGGCACTGGCCGAGCACGCCGAGCTGATCGCGGCCGAGGTCCTCGCGGTGTCGGTCCGGGGCGGAACTCCGGGCGACGGGCCGGGGATCGAGGGCCCGGAGGGCTCGCGGTTCTGGCTGGCCCGAGCGGAGGGCTGAGGGGGCCGGGGGTCAGCTTCCGCGCGCGGCCTTGCGGCGGGCGCGGGCCCGCTGAGCGAGGTTCCGGTCGGGCTCGCAGGCGGCGCACGGGGTGAACCCGTCGCCGCGGGCCTCGTCGATCGGCAGCGGGATCGTCGTCCGGCCGGAGAGGTACTTGCAGCCCGCGAGGTGGTAGCGCGGGTGCTCGTCGACCACCAGCACCTCGTCCTCGAGGTCCACGACGAGGAGCAGGTCGGTGACCTCCACCTCCTCGACCGCGGGGTCGGGCAGGTCCTGAGCCACCGGCTCCTGGACGGGCTGCTCGGTCGGCCTCTCCAGGAGGGTGCTCCCGGTGGCTGGCTCCGCCGGGGCCGTCTCCTTCGCAGATGTGGCCGCCGACATGCTGCGGCGGACGAGCACGATCAGCACGGCGGCCGCGACGCAGGCGGCCACGCAGGCCCAGTAGAAGGGCTCGATCCCCGTCCGGATGCCCGCGACGAACAGCCCCAGCCCGAGGAGCACCAGCAGTCCGGCAGCCGTGATCACGCTGGCACTCTAGGGCTGATCGTGACCGGCTCGCCCCCTTCCATGCAGCAGGGCCCCCCGACGGGTGTCCGGAGGCCCTGCTGGGGAGGCTGGTGATCAGCCGCCGTGGGTCAGGCGCTGGCGTGCTGACGGCTGTTGGCCGACGGTTCGGCCGAGCCGCGGCTGTCCAGGTCGCGCAGGTGGGACTCGAGGTAGGACCGGAGCCGGGTCCGGTACTCGCGCTCGAAGGTCCGCAGCTCCTCGATCTTGCGTTCGAGGCTGCTGCGCTTCTCCTCCAGGCCGCTCATCGCCTCGGTGTGCCGGCGCTCGGCGTCCTGCTCGAGGGCCACCGCCTTGGCGCGCGACTCCCGGTCCAGCGTCTCGGCCCGGGTGCGGGCGTCGCCGATCATGGCGTCCGCCCGGTGCTTGGCCTCGGCGACCATCTGCTCGCTCTTGGCCCGGGCGTCGGTCATCAGGCGGTCGCTGTTGCTCTTCGCGCCGCTGAGCATCTGCTCGGCCTGGGTCTTGGCCTCGTTGACGTACCGGTCCGCGGTCTCGGTGGCCAGCGCCAGCATCCGGGAGGCACGCGCGCTGTCGTCCTCACGCGGCTGCTGGACCGGCGGCGGGGGCGCCGCGACGGGTGCGGCGGCCGCCACCGGCACCTCCGGGCGCTCCTCGGCCCGGGCGACGGCCCGGCTCGCGGTCGAGCGCAGCTCGTTGTTCTCCTCGATCAGCCGGGCGAGCTCGGCCTCGACGACGTCGAGAAAGGCGTCGACCTCGTCCTCGTCGTACCCCCGCTTGCCGATGGGCGGCTTCTTGAAGACGACGTTGTGCACGTCGGCAGGCGTCAGTGGCATCGCAGGTCACCTCGGGTCGAACGACAGGAACAGGGACGTACTCGGACGGGAGTCGGCGGACCGCTCCCGTTCTGCGGCTCTGATCCCGGAGGAGTCAGCCAAGTCTGATCGCCAGCGAGGTGGTGATGTTGCGGAGCAGCACCACGGCGATCAAGAGCACCATAAACCCGAGGTCCAGCCGGATGGACCCCAGGTTCAGTGGCGGGATGACCTTGCGAACTGCCTTGAGCGGCGGGTCGGTCGTGCTGTAGACGACCTCGAGGCCGGCGGCGACCAGTCCGGAGGGCCGCCAGCTGCGGGCGAGGACCATCACCCAGTCGACGACGAAGCGCGCGAACAACAGGATGAGGAAGACGAGCAGCACCGTAGAGACGACCTGCAGGAGAAGAGCCACAGTCCTCGTTCGTTCGGGGCACCTCGGGTGCCGTGTGCTTCGTCGCGCCCGAGGTCAGGACTGGTTGAAGAACCCGCCTTCGCGGATCCGGGCCTTGTCCTCGGCTGTCACGTCGACGTTCTGCGGGCTGAGCAGGAACACCTTGGCCGTGACGCGCTCGATACTACCGCGCAGCCCGAAGGACAGACCGGCGGCGAAGTCGACGAGTCGCTTGGCGTCGGCGTCGTCCATCTCGGTGAGGTTCATGATCACCGGCATCCCGTCGCGGAAGCGCTCGCCGATCGTGCGCGCCTCGTTGTACGTCCGCGGGTGCAGGGTCGTGATCCGGTAGGGCTGTGGCGCGGGCGCCGGTGCGGGCACCTCGGCGACGACCGGCTCACGGACGACGAGCTTCGCCGCGGTGGCGCCGACCGGGCCGCTGCCCATGGCGCCGTTGCCCATGGCCCCGTTGGTCATGGCGCCGTTGCCCACAGGTCCGTTGCTCCCGACTGTCGCGCGCGGGGGACCGCTGCCGGCGCCCGCAGGGGCGAGGCCGAGCGGCCGGGCCGCGGGGACGCGGCGGACCGACAGCGGCTCCGGTTCGCGCACCGGCGGCAGGTCGTGGGCCTCGAGGTCCTCGACGTAGTTGCCCGTGGGGTAGTCGGTGTCGCCGTAGTGGCCCTCGTAGGGGTCGTCGGCGTAGCGACCGTAGCGACGGTCGTGCTCCGGGTGGTCTGCGAGGCGGGTGTCGTACCGGCCGTAGCCACGAGGATCGTCGTCCTCGACGAGCCCCAGGTAGATCCCCATCCTCCGCATGGCTCCAGCCATCGGACCTCCCCCTCTGCTGGTGTGCTCAGCGTCGCGTCTGCACGGCAGTCGTCAAGCATCCCCGGTGGTTCGTGGGGCGTTCGTGACTGATGTGACTCGTGTGGCTGGTGTGTCGCCAGCCTCATCCGGAGACTAGGGGCCGATCGCCGAACAACGCGGTTCCGACACGCACGATGGTGGCACCGGCGGCGATCGCGTCCTCGAGGTCGCCGCTCATGCCGGCGGACAACTCGATCGCCTCCGGGTGGTCGGCGCGGACGCGGACGGCCAGAGCGGCCAGCCGCTCGAAGGCTGGCCTCGCCTCCTCGTCCCGGGGCGCGACGGCCATGAGCCCGCGGAGCCGCAGCCCGGGGCCGGCGGCAACGGTGTCGGCGAGCGCCGGTACCTCGTCGGGGGCCGCGCCACCGCGCGGGGCGGCGCCCACCGGGCGTCCCCCGAGGTCCACCTGGAGGAAGACCTCCACGGGACGTCCCTCCTCCTGGCCGACCCGGTCGAGGGCCCCGGCCAGCGAGGCACGGTCCACGGAGTGGACGACCGCACCCAGGCGCGCCACCGCGGCCGCCTTGTTCCGCTGGAGCTGACCGACGAAGTGCCAGCGCACCGCCGTCGCCGGGGGTCCGGCCGGGTCCGCCAGCTCGGCCGCCTTGGCGATCAGTTCCTGCGCGCGGTTCTCGCCGAAGTCCCGCTGCCCCAGCGTGGCCAGCGCACGGACGTCGTCGGCCGGCCAGGTCTTGCTGACGGCGAGCAGGGCGACCGATGCGGGGTCACGTCCGGCCGAACGCGCGGCGGCGGCGATCCGCCCACGGACGCCGCGCAGGTTCTCCTCGAGGCGGGCCATCCTCTCGGTCCTCCCTCCCGCGCTCAGCCGAGCCAGACCAACCCGGCCTGCCGGCCCGTGACGCCGTCCCGGCGATGGGAGAAGAGGGTGTGGTCCTCGACGGTGCACCGCGGATCGTGCACGACCTCGGGGATGCCCGCGCGCGTCAGCAGCTCGGCGAGGCCGGCTCGCAGGTCCAGGCCCGAGGTGCCCGCGCGGGTCTGCACGGCGGCGGCCGGGACGACGCGGGCGAGCTCGGCCTGCATCTGCGGCGGAACCTCGTAGCAGCCGCCGCACACGGCCGGCCCGAGCAGCGCCGTCACGTTGCGCGCGCGGGCGCCGAGGGAGGCCATCGCCGACAGGGTGGCCGGCACGACCCCCCTGCGCACGCCCTCGCGACCGGCGTGGACCGCCGCGACCACGCCGGCCACCGGATCGACCAGCAGGACGGGCACGCAGTCGGCCGCGAGCACGCACAGCACCAGGCCCGGCGTGCTGGTGACGAGGGCGTCGGTCCCGGGAAGCGGGCCGTCCTGCGGGCCGTCGACGACGGCGACGCCCGACCCGTGGACCTGCGACATCCAGACCAGCCGCTCCGGCGGGACCCCGAGCTCGCGGGCGACGCGCCCACGGTTGGCCGCAACGGCGGCCGGATCGTCTCCGACGTGGTCGCCCAGGTTGAACGAGTCGTACGGGGACACGGACCGGCCGCCCCGCCGATCGGTCACGACCCTGCGGGGTCGGAC
>JALYMS010000081.1 GCA_030773535.1 Actinomycetota bacterium
ATCTGGCAGCAGGACAACGTCACCCTGCACAGCGTCGGCATGGACATCGGTTCCTCGGGCACCCAGGTCGTCTTCTCCCGGTTGCACCTCCGGCGCATCGGGGAGGACCTGTCCAGTCGCTACGTCGTCGTGAGCCGGGAGACCGTCTACCGCTCGCCCGTGGCGCTGACGCCCTATGACACCGGCGAGCAGATCGACGCGGCGGAGCTCGGCTCCGTCATCGACCGGGCATACGGCGACGCGGGAGTCCGGCCGAAGGACATCGACACGGGGGTCGTCATCCTCACCGGTGAAGCGCTGCGCCGGCGCAACGCCGAGGCGATCGCCGGCGTGCTCGCCGAGCGCGGCGGCGAGCTCGTCACCGCAACGGCCGGCCATCACATGGAGGCGATGCTGGCCGCCTACGGCTCGGGCGCGGCGCAGGTCTCCTACGACCGCGACCTGCGCATCCTCAACGTCGACATCGGCGGGGGCACCACGAAGCTCGCCGTCCTCGATCGAGGTCGCGTCGTCTCGACGGCGGCCGTGCACGTGGGCGGCCGGCTGCAGGTGATCGACGGCGACGGGCGGATCGTGCGCCTGGAGCCGGCCGGCCGCGAACATGCCGCCCGTGCCGGCTTCGACTGGCACCTCGGCGGCGTGGTCGACGACGAGGGAATCGGCCGGGTCGCCGAACGGATGGCCGACACCCTGATGGCGATTCTCACCGCCGACACCGTGTCCGGCGATGTCGCGGCGCTGTACCTGACCGACCCCCTCCCGCCGTCGGGACCCATCGACGGCATCATGTTCTCTGGGGGGGTGGCCGAGTACGTCTACGACCGGGAGACCGAACTCTTCGGCGACCTCGGAGCGCCCCTGGGGCGCGCGATGCGCCGGCGAGTCGACGCCGGCGCCCTGCCCTTCCCGCTGCTGCCGCCCGGCGAGTGCATCCGCGCCACCGCCCTCGGCGCGTCGGAGTACAGCGTGCAGCTGTCCGGTAACACCGGTCTGATCACCGACCCTGGGGCACTGCTCCCCCGGCGCAACCTGCAGGTGGTGCAGCCGGCATACGAGCTGGCCGACGCAGTGGACGCCGTTCAGGTGGCGGCCGCCATCCGCCGGCACCTCGTGGCGCTGGACGCCGCCGACCCCGGCGGCGACGTGGCCCTGGCACTGTCGTGGCGGGGACTGCCCAGCCACGACCGTCTACTGGCCTTCGCCACCGGTGTACGGGACGGGTTGGCCGAGCGCATCGCCCACGGACGGCCGGTCTACATCGTGCTCGACGGCGACATCGCCATGTCACTGGGCCGGATCCTGCGGGACGAGCTAGGCGTGGGGAACCCGCTGCTCGTCGTGGACGGGCTGAGCCTGCGCGACTTCGACTACATCGACATCGGCCGGGTGCGTCACCCGTCGAACACCGTGCCGGTGACCATCAAGTCACTGCTGTTCAGCACCGACCCGCGGTCGGGCTCAGAGGCGTTCGCGTGAGCGGCGTACACGTTCCCCGGAGCGAGCACCGCAGGCCGACCATGGCCGCCGAACCCTCCGTCGGCATCGCTGTCCTCGTCCAGGAGGCCCCGTGAGGCTGTCCGTGCGCAGCACCTCCACCCGCACCTTCGCCGTACTGCCGGCCGTCGTGCTGGCCGAGCAGGCGGTCTCCCGTCGGCCGCTGCACCTTCGGTGGGCTCCGCTGATGGCGTGGGGCTACCTGCAGTACAGGCTCTCGGGCAGCTACCGGATCGCCCGAGCAGGCGGCCCTCCCGGGATGTCGCAGGGTCGGCCCGAGCATCTCGTGACCACGGGCATCTACGCCCACACCCGTAATCCGATGTACATGGGACACCTCGTGTTCCTCACGGGGCTGACCCTGGTCACCCGGTCACCGCTGTCCCTGGCCCTCACTGCCGGGCTGGTGCACTGGTTCGACGAGCGCGCACGCCACGACCACAGCCGCCTCTTCGGGTTCTTCGGCGAGCCCTACCGGGAATACGCGCAGCGCGTGCCTCGCTGGCTGCCCGGCCTTCCAGACGACCGGGACCCCGGTTGGCCTCGCGTGTCCGGCCTCT
>JALYMS010000082.1 GCA_030773535.1 Actinomycetota bacterium
CCTCCTCGACCGGCAGCGGCAGCGGCACCACGACGCCGGCGCCTTCACCGACGCGTACCGGCGCTACTGCTGGCCGACCGACGGACTCACCGGGATCTCCGTCGCGCCGTTCCAGGTGCTGGCAGCCGAGGGGACGACGTTCGCCGACCGGGAGCACGCCTGGCACCTGGCGGTGGCCGACCGACTCGCCGCGGCGGATGCGGACCTGGTCCGGGGCACGGACCACCGGTACGTCAACCTCGCGGATAAGGCGAGCGAGGAGGCGGCGACGACCTGGTGGAGCGAGCTGACCGGGGCAGGCGGCGAAGGCATGGTCGTGAAACCGGCGGCCAACTCGGCGCGCGGCCGGCGGGGGATCGTCCAGCCGGGGCTCAAGGTCCGGGGCCGGGAGTACCTGCGGATCATCTACGGCCCGGACTACACCCCGCCGGAGAACCTCGACCGGCTGCGCGAGCGCAACCTCGGGCGCAAGCGTGGGCTGGCGCTGCGGGAGTACGCACTCGGGATGGAGGGACTGGAGCCTGCGGCGCGCGGCGAACCGCTGTGGCGGGTGCACGAGGCGTGTTCGCCGTCCTCGCGCTCGAGTCCGAACCGGTCGACCCCCGCCTCTGACCGAGTGGCCGCGGTCACTTTCGCGCGGCGGAGGTCAGGAGACCTCTACCCGGGCGACGTCCTTCCGGCCCGCGGCCCACAGCAGGAGATCCAGAGGTTCACCCGCCACGCGGACGGCGCCGGAGCCGATCCGCCGTTCTGCGCCGGGGACGTCGCTGCGCGACAGCACGAGTCCGCGGCCCAGCCGTGCCGCGGCCCGGCGGGCGTAGAACGCCACCGGCCCCCAGAGCGCATCCTGCGTCGAGCGGGGCAGGACCCGGGGCGCCCAGTCCGGCTGGGCCCGCCGCACGTCCTCGTGGTGGATCGCGAACTCGGCGGTGTTGAGCAACCGCGCCACGGCCGGCCAGGCCAGCGGCGACCATCGCGGCGGCCCCGAACTCAGCTGGGCCACCACCTCGGCGTAGGGCGTCGAGGCCCGCAGCCGGTCCTCCTGGCGGTGCGACCACGCGGCCAGCCGCGCGGCCAGCCCGAGCTCCTCCAGCCCGTACCCCGGGAGGGCGTCGAGCCGTCGCTCGCGCACCACGAGGTGCGCGGCCAGGTGCGCGGTCGTCCAGCCCGCGCAGCAGGTCGGGGCGTCCGGCCCGAGGCCGCTCATCAGGTCGGCGAGGCCCGCGCGTTCACGGTCGGCCGGAGAGGGGGAAGAGGCGGTCACCGGCGGAGGTTACCCAGAGCGCATCGGGCCGACCCCTCGGTCGGATCTTAGCCGTCCTAACGACGCGTAGCATCGGAACCCCGCGGTCCGACGCCCCCGTCCCGCCCGCCGTCCCACCCCGAGGAGCAGCTGTGGCCCGCCGCAGAGACGCCGTCGTGCGGCGCGGGCTCCGGCACGTCGAGCGGGCGGTCGCCGAGCAGCCCGGCATGTTCACCCTCGCGGTGGTGGCCAGCGCCCTCTACGGCGCCATGACCGTCGCCAGCGCCTACGTCATCGGCGAGATCACCGACCGCGTCCTGCTGCCCTCGTTCGCCGAGGGCGCCACGACGACGGCCGCGCTCACCCTGGCCTCGGTGGCCATCATCGGCGTCGCCGTCCTGAAGATCGTGGGCATCCTCGGGCGCCGGCTGTTCGCCGGGATCATGAGCTACCGGCTGCAGGCCGACTACCGCCGCCGCGTCACGGGTCAGTACCTGCGCCTCCCGCTGTCCTGGCACCAGCGGCACCCGACGGGCCAGCTGCTCTCGAACGCCAACTCCGACGTCGAGGCGTCGTGGTTCTTCGTCGCACCCCTGCCGTTCGCCTGCGGGGCGTTGATCATGATCGCGATCACCGTGGTGGTGCTCTTCCTCACCGACCCGCTCATCGCCCTGGTCGGGCTGGTCGTCTTCCCGCTCGTGTTCCTCGTCAACGTCGTGTACTCGCAGGTCATGAGCCCACGGATGCAGCGGGCGCAGCAGCTCCGGGCCGAGGTCAGCGAGATCGCCCACGAGAGCTTCGACGCGGCGCTCGTCGTCAAGACCCTGGGTCGGGAGGCAGCGGAGACCGAGCGGTTCCGCGCACGGGCGCAGGAGCTGCGCGACGCACTGGTGGCGGTCGGCCGGGTCCGCGGGCTGTTCGACCCGATGATGGAGGCGCTGCCGAGCCTGGGCACCCTGGCCGTGCTGCTCATCGGCGCCGGCCGCGTCGCCGACGGCAGCACCGACGCCGGCGAGCTGGTCTCCATCGCCTACCTGTTCACCCTGCTGGCCCTGCCCATCCGGGCGATCGGATGGGTCCTGGCCGACCTGCCCCGGGCGCTGGCCGGTTTCGACCGGGTCACCCCCGTCCTCGACGCCACCGGGGAGACGCCGTACGGAGCCGACTCCGCACCGGCGGGCAGCGGCGGCGCCCACCTGGCCGTGACCGGCGTCGGCTTCACGTTCGACGACGTCGCCCGCCCGACGCTCGACGGCGTGACCTTCGACGTGCCGGCCGGGACGACGCTGGCCGTGGTCGGCCCGACCGGTTCCGGGAAGTCGACGCTGGCCGGGCTGCTGGTCCGCCTGGTCGATCCCACCGACGGGCACGTCGTGCTCGACGGCGTCGACCTGCGCGGCCTCCGCGAGGGCCAGCTCAGCAGCGCCGCCGCGTTCGTCGCACAGGGCGCCTTCCTCTTCGACGACACCGTGCGAGGCAACGTCACCCTCGGCGCCCCATACGGCGACGACCAGGTCTGGGCGGCACTGCGCGTGGCGGCCGCCGACGACTTCGTCGCGGCCCTGCCCGAAGGCCTGGACACGCGGGTCGGCGAGCGAGGCGCCTCCCTCTCGGGGGGCCAGCGGCAACGGCTCGCCCTGGCGCGGGCCGTCGTCCGCCGGCCGCGGTTGCTCGTGCTGGACGACGCGACCAGCGCCGTCGACCCCGCCGTCGAGGCGCGCATCCTCGACGCCCTGCGGGACAGCGACGCCCCCGCGACCGTCGTGGTCATCGCCTACCGCCAGGCGACGATCGCCCTCGCCGACGAGGTGCTGTGGCTCGAACAGGGCCGCGCACTCGCCCGCGGCACGCACTCCGAGTTGTTGGAGAGCGTCCCGGGCTACGCCGCGCTCGTCCGGGCCTACTCGCAGGCCGACGCCGCGGTCGAGGTGCCCGCGTGAGCGAGATCGCCGAGCGGCCGGAGGGGGCACTGGCCACCCTTCGCCGCGGGCTGCGCATGATGCCGGAGTTCCGCCGCGGGCTGCCCGCCACCTTCGCCCTCGCGCTGGTGGCCACCGCCGGCCGGGTAGTGGTCCCGGTCGCCGTCCAGCAGGTCATCGACTGCGGCCTGGCCGCCGGCAAGCCGGACCTCGGCCTGATCACCCTGCTCGTCGGGTCGTGCGCGGTCGTCGTGGTGATCACCGCCGTCGCCGTCTACCGGATGAACGTCCGGCTGTTCCGGACGACCGAGACCGCGCTGGCCAACCTGCGGGTGCGGGCCTTCCGCCACGTGCACGACCTCTCGGTGCTCCACCAGCAGGGGCAGCGGCGCGGGTCCCTGGTCTCCCGCGTGACCAGCGACGTCGACCAGCTGTCGGTGTTCATGCAGTGGGGCGGGGTCCTCGGCCTGATCAGCGTGGGGCAGCTCGTCGTCGCCACCGTGGTCATGGCCTTCTACTCCTGGCAGCTGACCCTGCTGGTCCTGGCCTGCTTCGTTCCGCTGGCGATCGCCGTCCGCTGGTTCGCCAGGCGCCTGGCCGCCGCCTACGGCGTGGTCCGCGAGCGGGTGGGTGACGTGCTCGCTGCGGTCGCCGAGTCCGTCGTCGGGGCGCCCACGGTGCGCGCCTACGGGGTCCGCGCGCGGACGGCGGCCCGGATCGACGCTGCCATCGACCGCCACTACCGCGCCTCCGTGGACGCCCAGAAGGTGACTGCCGCGGTCTTCGTGAGCGGGGAGTTCGTGGCCGCGTTCGCCAACGCCGCGGTCGTCGTCGTCGGGGTGCTGCTCGGGCTGGCCGGGGACATCACCGCCGGCACCCTCGTCGCCTTCCTCTTCCTCGTCACGCTGTTCGTCGCCCCCGTGCAGACGGCGAGCGAGGTCCTCAACGAGGCGCAGAACGCCGTCGCCGGGTTCCGCCGGGTGCTCGACGTGATCGACACCGAGCCCGACGTCCGCGACCCCGCGCTGAGCGGCCCCGCCGGTGTCCACGAGCTCCCTGCCGGTCCGCTCGGGGTCCGCTTCGAGCACGTCACCTTCCGGTACGCGCCGGGTGCGCGGGCGGCCCTCGACGAGGTCACCCTGACCGTCGAGCCCCGCCGCCGGGTGGCGATCGTCGGCGAGACGGGCTCGGGGAAGACGACGTTCGCCAAGCTGGTCACCCGCCTGATGGACCCCGTCGAGGGTCGTGTACTGCTCGGCTCGGACGCCGGGGGATGGGTGCCGCTGTCCGAGGTGGCCTTCGCCTCGCTGCGCACCCGGGTGGTCATGGTTCCGCAGGACGGCTTCCTCTTCGACTCGAGCGTGGCCGACAACGTCCGCTACGGACGGCCGGGGATGACCGACGCCGAGGTGGTCGCCACCTTCGACGAGCTGGGTCTCGGCGACTGGGCGGCCGGGCTGCCGGAAGGCGTCGCCACCTCCGTCGGGCAGCGGGGTGAGTCGCTGTCCGCGGGGGAGCGACAGCTGGTGGCGGTCGGGCGCGCCTACGTCGCCGATCCCGACCTGCTCGTGCTGGACGAGGCGACCAGCGCGGTGGACCCGGCCACCGAACGCCGGCTCACCCACGCCCTCGACCGGCTGACCGACGGGCGGACGACGCTCACCATCGCGCACCGCCTTTCCACCGCCGAGCGCGCCGACGATATCCTCGTGGTGGACGCCGGCCGGGTGGTCCAGCGCGGTTCCCACGACGAGCTCGTCGACGCTGCAGGCCCCTATGCGCGGCTGCACGCTTCCTGGCGCCGCTCGTCCACAGGCACCCCCGCGACCGCCGCCTGACTCCCTGGTCTGCGCGGATGACGCCTCCGTTCCGCCCGACCCCACCGACGCTGCCGGGTCCGGCGATCGCGGCCGCCGTGTTGGGCCTGGTCAGCGCGACGGTCCCGGTCCTCACGGTGCTGTTCCTCGTCCTGATGTCCGCCGGGGACCTGGACCCCGCCGGCTGGCTGTCCCTCCTCGTCCCCCTCGGCATGTCCGCGCTACTGGCGGCCGGCGGGATCCTGCTGCTCCTGGGCCGGTCCTGGCTGGCGTTGTGCTTGCCGGCCGCCGCCCTCACCGGGGTCGCGCTCGCCGGGTACCTGCTCGGCGGGGCGGTCGGTCCCTTCGTCCAGTTCTCCATCCTCGTCTCGCTGGCCACCGCGGTCCTGGCCGCGCTGCCCGGCGTCCGGCGCTGGGTTGCCGCATGCCAAAGGCTCCGAGCAGCCCTCCCGCCCGTCGCCGCGTCGTAGTCCCGAGCTCTAACCTCTCGACATGGCCCGGTCCTCCTCCCGTCCTCCGGCGGGGACGCGGGGGTCGCCGGGGCCGGCGCCCCGCGGACCGCTCGCCGCCGGACGAGCCGGGAAGCGTCCCCTTCCCGCCACGCTGGCTGCGGTCTTCGGCCTGCTCGTGGCGGCCGTGGACGGTTACCTCACCTGGTTGCTCTGGACGCCCGAGGAAGGCTGGGACGGCTATCTGCTCGTTCCGGTGTTGCTCGGCGTGCTGGCCGTCGCGGCCGCCGCGGCAGTGTTCTTCGGTCTCCGCTCCGCCTGGCTGGTGCTGGCAGTGACGGCGGCCCTGCCGCTGGTGGGCATGCTGGCCGTGGTGGTGCTCTTCGCGGTGCTCGGCGGCGGCTCAGCCCTCTGGGGGGCCCTCATCCTGCTGATCGCGCCGGCAGGCTGCCTGGTGCTGGCGCTGCGACGACCCGTGCGGACGTGGACCGGCTCCGCACGGGCGGATCGCCCCGCGGGAGGGCGCAGCGGCCCGGGGTCCTCCGGCTGACCGGGTCCTGCCGCTAGCGTCGGCGCCCGTGAGCACCCGGAGCGCCCCCCGGCGGGCAGCCCTCCCCGAACCCAGACCGACGTCGTCGTCGTGGGAGCCGGGCTGGCCGGCCTCGTGGCTGCCGCCGAGCTGGCCGACGCCGGCAAGCGGGTGGTGCTCCTGGAGCAGGAGCCCGAGGCGTCCTTCGGCGGCCAGGCGTGGTGGTCCTTCGGCGGGCTCTTCCTCGTCGATTCGCCGGAGCAGCGCCGGCTGCGGGTGCACGACTCGCTGGAGCTCGCCCGCCAGGACTGGTTCGGTACCGCGGCCTTCGACCGGGACTGCGACCACTGGCCGCGCCGGTGGGCCGAGGCGTACCTGCAGTTCGCGGCCGGCGAGAAGCGGGCGTGGCTCCGGGAACAGGGCATCGGCTTCTTCCCCGTGGTGGGCTGGGCCGAGCGGGGCGGATACACCGCCACCGGGCACGGCAACTCGGTGCCGCGTTTCCACATCGTCTGGGGAACCGGCCCGGCGATCGTCGCGCCGTTCGCCGGCCGGCTCCGTGCCGGGGTCGAGGCCGGGCTGGTCGACCTGCGCTTCCGGCACCGCGTCTCCGAGCTGGTCGTGAGCGGCGGCGCGGTGACCGGGGTCCGCGGCGCCGTACTCGAGCCAAGCGGGGTCGCCCGCGGTCAGGCCAGCTCGCGCACCGAGGTCGGATCCTTCGAGATCGCCGCCTCGGCGGTCGTCGTCACCGCGGGCGGCATCGGGGGCAATCACGACCTGGTGCGCCGGAACTGGCCCGCCCGGCTGGGCCCGGCGCCGCAGCGGCTGCTCTCCGGGGTGCCCGCGCACGTCGACGGGCAGATGCTCCTGGCGACCGAGGCGGCCGGCGCCAGCGTGATCAACGGCGACCGGATGTGGCACTACACCGAGGGCGTCCACGACCACTCGCCGGTGTGGGCGCGGCACGGCATCCGCATCCTGCCCGGACCGTCATCCCTGTGGTTCGACGCCACCGGGAGGCGGCTGCCCGTGCCGCTGTTCCCCGGGTTCGACACGCTCGGGGCGCTGGCACACATCGGCACCACGGGCCACGAGCACACCTGGTTCGTGGCGACGCACCGGATCGTGGAGAAGGAGTTCGCGCTCTCGGGTTCGGAGCAGAACCCCGATCTCACCGGGAAGGACGTGCGGCTGCTCGCCACGCGGGTCAAGGCCGGTGTCGCCGCCCCCGTCCAGGCGTTCCTCGACCGCGGACGGGACTTCGTCGTCGCGCCGACCCTGCCCGAACTGGTCGCCGGGATGAACCGCATCACCGGGGGCACGCCGGAGCTGGACGTGGCGACGCTGGGGCGGGAGATCGTCGCTCGGGATCGCGAGGTGGCCCACCCGTTCACCAAGGACCTGCAGGTCACGGCCATCCGCGGGGCCCGGAACTATCTCGGGGACAAGCTCATCCGGGTGGCCCCGCCGCACCGGATCCTCGACCCGGAGGCCGGTCCGCTGATCGCCGTGCGGCTGAACCTGCTCACCCGGAAGACCCTCGGCGGGCTCGAGACCGACCTGTCGGGACGGGTCCTGCATCCCGGCGGCGAGGTGTTCCCCGGGCTCTACGCGGCGGGTGAGATCGCCGGGTTCGGCGGCGGAGGGATGCACGGCTACCGGTCCCTGGAGGGCACGTTCCTCGGTGGCTGCCTCTTCTCCGGCCGGGTGGCCGGCCGCGCGCTGGCGGCGGCACTGTGACCTCGGGGAACAGTCCCTGGGCGGACCCGTCCACCCCGACCGAACCGGCCCCGCCCTACGCGGGGCCACCCGTGACCAGCCCACCGGCCCCGCCGTACGGGTACGGCCCCCACGGCCCCGTTGCCCTCGGACCCCCGCCGTACGGCTCCCCGCCCCACGGCGCCGCCTATCCGCCTCCCTACGGGTACCCGGCGCCCTGGGTTCCTGGGCCGCGGCCGGGTCCGCAGGTGCCCGGGCAGGTCGTCGGGGCGGCGGTGCTCGCGTTCGTGCAGGCCGCCGTCGTCGGCTTCGCCTCGCTCTACGTGTGGTTCGCGGTGTCATTGGTCGGCTTCGCGACCGGACAGGCACCGGCGGCCCCAGGATCGGATACGGCCCAGGCGCTCGCCGCCGAGGGCACCGCCCTGGCGGTCATCGGGCTGCTCTCCGCGGTCCTGCTCGTCGTGGGCGGCAGCGCGGGCCTGCTGCGGCGGTCCCGGCTCGCCTGGCTGCTGCTCGTGGGAGCGCACGCCGTCCAGGTCGTCCTGGCGGCGTACTGGGGGGTCCGGCTCTACACCGTCCTGGCGGACGTGCCCGGGACACTGCGCGAGGGCGCCTTCGCGGCCTTCGCGCTGGTCTTCGCGACGGCGCCCCTCGTCTCCCTCGGGCTGCTGCTCCTCGGTCCCGGCCGGGCCTGGTTCGACGGCAGCGCGCGGAGCTGACCGGCCCGCACGGCACACTGGCGGCATGTCCGCTTCCGCACTCGACCCCGCGGTCGCCACGCTGCTCCGCCGGGACCCGGCGGGCCTGGTGGCCGCCGTCGTGCAGCAGCACGACAGCGGCGAGGTGCTCATGCTCGCCTGGATGGACGAGGAGGCGTTGCACCGCACCCTCGCCACCGGCCGCGCCACGTACTGGTCACGCAGCCGGGGCGAGTACTGGGTGAAGGGCGAGACGTCGGGACACCGGCAGTGGGTGCGCGAGGTGCGCCTGGACTGCGACGGCGACGCGCTGCTCCTGCTCGTCGAGCAGGAGGGCCCGGCCTGCCACACCGGCGAGCGCAGCTGCTTCCACACGCCGCTGCCCGCTGTCCGGGCCGGCCGCGGAACGGGGGACCCGGCGTGAGGTTCGGCGTCACCAGCCCGACCCGGGAGGAGTTCGCGCGGCTCGACGCGACAGGCGGGGCCGGTGCCATGGTGCCCGTGACCCGCCGGCTGCTCGCTGACAGCGAGACCGCCGTGGGCGTGTACCGCAAGCTGGCCGGCAACCGGCCCGGCACGGTGCTCCTCGAGTCCGCCGAGCAGGGCAAGCGGTGGTCGCGGTACAGCTTCGTCGGGGTGCGCAGCGCAGGCGTCCTGACCGAGCGGCACGGCGAGACGCTGTGGCTGGGCGACACGGTGGCCGGCCTCACCGACGACCTGCCGGCCGACCCGCTGGCCGCCGTCCGGACGCTGGCCCGCCGGCTCCGCTCGCCGCGCGGGCCCGGGCTGCCTCCGCTGACCGGCGGCCTGGTCGGCTACCTGGGCTACGACGTCGTCCGCCGGCTCGAGCGGCTGCCCGAGACGAGCACCGACGACCTCGGCATGCCGGAACTGGCGCTGACCCTGGTCACCGACCTCGCGGTCCTCGACCACACCGACGGCTCGGTGCTGCTGATAGCCAACGTCCTGCGCGGGGGGAGCGGGTACGACGACGCGGTCACCCGCCTGGACGCCATGGCCGCCGACCTCACCGAGGCCGTGCCGCCCGGGGTGGCGGTGCTGGAGCCGGCCGCGCCGTCGGCGGTGCGCAGCAACATGGCACCTGGGGCCTACGAGGACGGCGTCGAGCGGATCCGGGAGCACATCCGCGCCGGCGACGCCTTCCAGGTGGTGCTGGCGCAGCGGTTCGAGCTCGAGACCGCTGTCGAGGCCCTGGATCTCTACCGGGTGCTCCGGGCGACCAATCCCTCGCCGTACATGTACCTGCTGCGCTTCGCCGGCCGCGAGACGCCGTTCGACGTCGTCGGGTCGTCACCGGAGGCGCTGGTCACGGTCACCGGGACGTCGGCCGTCGTCCACCCGCCGGCCGGTACCCGGCCCCGCGGGGCGACGGAGGAGGAGGACGTCCGGCTGGCCGAGAGCCTGCTCGCCGACCCGAAGGAACGCGCCGAGCACGTGATGCTGGTCGACCTTGCCCGCAACGACCTCGGCCGGGTGTGCGTGCCGGGGACGGTGGAGGTGCCCGACTTCATGCGGGTGGAGCACTACAGCCACGTCATGCACCTGGTGTCGACGGTGTCGGGCGAGGTGGGGGCCGAGTACGACGCGCTGGACGTCTTCGACGCGACCTTCCCCGCCGGCACCGTCTCCGGAGCCCCGAAGCCCCGGGCGATGGAGATCATCGACTCCCTGGAGCCGACCCGTCGCGCGCTCTACGCCGGCACCGTCGGCTATGTGGACGCCAGCGGCGACATGGACATGGCGATCGCGATCCGCACCGCCGTCCTGCACCAGGGCCGGGCGTACGTGCAGGCCGGCGCCGGCATCGTGGCCGACAGCGATCCCGCCACGGAGGAGGCGGAGACCCGGCACAAGGCCCGGGCCGTGCTGTCGGCGATCGCCACCGCGGAAGGGCTGCAGGAGCTCCGGTGAGCGCAGCGCCCCGCCGGAGCGACCCCAGCGGCACCGGGACGACGACCCGCCGTGAGCTCACCGGCATCTTCGTCGCCGCGGTGCTCGGAGCAGGGCTCGTCCTGTTCGTCTCCGGGCAGGAATGGGCCACGATCACCGCGCTGCGCCGCCCGCCGCTGCCCCCGGTCAGCACGGTGGCTCTGGGCAGCGAGCTCGCCCCCCTGGCCCCGGCGGCCGCACTGGTGTCGCTGACCGCAACCGGCGCGCTGCTGGCCGTCCGGGGCGTCGGGCGGGTGCTGGTCGGGGTCCTGATGGTGGTGGCCGGCGCGGCCGTCGTCTGGTCGAGCGGACGGGTGCTGGGCGGAGTGGACGTCGTCACCACGCAGCTGCAGGCCCTGGGCGTTCCCGCGGCCGACCTCGACGTCGATGTGGCCCCGGCCTGGCCGGGACTTGCGGTCGTCGGAGGCGCGCTCGGCGTCCTTTCCGGCCTGGCGACCGCTGTCCGCGGACGCCGGTGGCCCGCCATGGGAAGCCGCTACGAACGGGAGACGACGGCCGGCGGGCGAGCACCCGCACCGGCCCGGCCACGCACCGACGAGGACCGCGCCCAGCTCGCCTGGAAAGCGCTCGACCGCGGGGAGGACCCCACCGAGCCGCCGGTCGACCGGGGCGTCTAGCGGAACGTTTCCGGCCGCTGCGCCCGCCCCCCGGCCGGGCCGGGGCCCCCGCCCTCTCTAGAGTGTGTCCACCGATCGGCTGCTGAGGGGACCGACGTGCGACAGGCAGAGGACCGCGAGGTCGAGCGCCCATGAGCGTGCTCGACGACATCGTGGCCGGCGTTCGCGAGGACCTCGCCGCCCGCGAGGGGCTGCGCCCGCTGGCGGAGGTCAAGGCCGCGGCGCTCGATGCCCGACCCGCCCTCGATGCACTCGCCGCGCTGCGCGCGCCGGGCGTCGGGGTGATCGCCGAGGTCAAGCGCCGCAGCCCCTCCAAGGGCGACCTCGCCGCCATCCCCGACCCGGCCGAGCTCGCCGCCCAGTACGCCGCCGGAGGTGCACGGGTGATCAGCGTCCTCACCGAGCGGCGGCGGTTCGGGGGCACCCAAGCGGATCTCGATGCGGTCCGCGCGGTCGTCGACGTCCCGGTGCTCTGCAAGGACTTCGTGGTCAGCAGCTACCAGGTGCACGAGGCGCGGGCGCACGGCGCGGACGTCGTGCTGCTCATCGTCGCCGCCCTGGAGCAGAACGCCCTCGTCGGCCTGCTCGAGCGGACCGAGTCCCTCGGCATGACGGCGCTGGTCGAGGTGCACACCGAGGCCGAGGCCGACCGGGCCATGGAGGCGGGCGCCTCGGTCATCGGCGTCAACGCACGGGACCTCACGACGCTGGACGTCGACCGGTCCACCTTCGAGCGAATCGCGCCGGGCCTGCCCTCGGGCGTGGTCAAGGTCGCCGAGTCCGGCGTCCGGGGGCCGCACGACCTGATCAGCTACGCGGCGGCGGGAGCCGACGCCGTCCTGGTCGGGGAGGGGCTGGTCACCGCCGGCGACGCCCGCCAGGCGGTCGCCGACCTGGTGACGGCTGGAGCCCATCCCGCCACCCCCCGCACCAGCCGCTGACCCGCCGCGATCCCGCTCCGCCACCCCCTACGCCCCGGCCGCCCCGGGCACGGGGACACTGGGGGCATGACGACCAGCTCGCTGCAGCCACCCGCGGAACGCGTCCTGCCGGCGCGTCCGGGCTGGCCCGACGCGACCGGTCACTTCGGGGTCTTCGGTGGCCGCTTCGTGCCCGAGGCGTTGATCGCCGCGCTCGACGAGCTGACCGAGGCCTACGAGGCCATGCGGGTCGACCCGGCCTTCCTGACCGAGTTCGACTCGCTACAGCGGAACTACACCGGGCGGCCGAGCCCGGTGACCGAGGTGCCGAAGTTCGCCGAGCACTGCGGCGGCGCCCGCGTGCTGCTCAAGCGGGAGGACCTCAACCACACCGGCTCGCACAAGATCAACAATGTGCTGGGCCAGGCGCTGCTGACCAGGCGGATCGGCAAGACGCGGGTCATCGCCGAGACCGGCGCCGGCCAGCACGGCGTCGCGACCGCGACCGCGGCCGCCCTCATGGGCCTGTCCTGCACCGTCTACATGGGCGAGGAGGACACCCGCCGGCAGGCCCTCAACGTCGCCCGGATGCGCCTCCTCGGCGCGGAGGTCATCCCGGTCACCACCGGCTCCCGCACCCTCAAGGACGCGATCAACGAGGCGTTCCGCGACTGGGTGACCAACGTGGAGACGACGAACTACGTCTTCGGCACCGTGGCGGGCCCGCACCCCTTCCCGGCCATGGTTCGCGACTTCCAGCGCGTCATCGGCGACGAGGCCCGCGCACAGGTGCTCGAGCGCGAGGGCCGGCTGCCCGACGCCGTCCTGGCCTGCGTGGGCGGCGGGTCCAACGCCATCGGCATCTTCACCGCGTTCGTCCCCGACGAGGGCGTGCGGCTGGTCGGCCTCGAGGCCGGCGGTGACGGCGTGGGCACGGGGCGGCACGCGGCCACGATCACCGGCGGGTCGCCCGGCGTGCTGCACGGCGCCCGCTCCTACCTGCTGCAGGACGACAACGGCCAGACGATCGAGTCGCACTCGATCAGCGCCGGGCTGGACTATCCGGGCGTCGGCCCCGAGCACTCCTACCTGCACGACATCGGCCGTGCCGAGTACCGCCCGGTCACCGACGCCGAGGCGATGGAGGCGTTCGCGCTGCTGTGCCGCACCGAGGGCATCATCCCGGCCATCGAGTCCGCCCACGCCCTGGCCGGGGCGATGGTCCTGGGCAAGGAGGTGGGGACGGACGCGCTGCTGCTGATCAACCTGTCCGGCCGCGGCGACAAGGACGTCGAGACGGCGTCGAGATGGTTCGATCTCGGCGATCGCGAGGAGGTCGACCCCGGCCCGGGTCTGGACACCGACCAGAACCCGACCGAGGGCGCGGTCAGGAACGACGAGGCCGTCCCCGGCCCGGACGCGGGAGAGCAGGCGTGAGCAAGCTGGCAGACCGGATCGCCGCCGCCCGGGCGGAGGGCCGCGCTGCGCTGATCGCCTACCTCCCGGTCGGCTACCCCGACGTCGACAC